>JAKLQB010000567.1 GCA_022013615.1 Desulfobacterales bacterium
GGCTTCCGGTGTCATGGTACCCATGCCGCAGGCCGGGGTGAGAATGGACCTTTCGGAGAGCATGGCAGGATCAATGCCCCATGCATAAACGCGGTTGAGCCCCTCTTCAAGTTTTGAAAAAAGATCTTCTTCCACTGATTCATCACCGGTGAAGTTTGATGTGGGGACAATCCCCCAGGCCACTGTGCCGCCTTTCTTGAGAAACCGCACAATATCATCCGGATAAAGCAGGAAATAATCCATATATTCAAAGGCATCAAGGTTGATTATGTCCGGGCCTGCCTCTGCGATCATAGACCAGTCTGTGTTTCCGCAGCAATGAATGCCGACCAGGGTATCTGAGTTATCTTTCAGGTAATGGATGACCGTGCTAAGCAGATCAACGACCTTGTGGCGTTGAATGGATGTGAAGGCAGATCCAAAGCCGGAAAGGTAGGGCTCATCCAGAAAAATGACCGTTTTTTTCCCGGAGCTGGCAAGTTTTTGAACCTGCCAGAGTGCTTTAATGGCCAGGCCTTGAGTCATGGCCTCCAGGAGTTCGGGGTTGTGAAGCACTGAATTGCCATTTACATCGGTGACAGCCGCTGCAAAAGTAACAGGCCCGACAGTCTGACCTTTTATACAGGGACTTTGGAACGTACCCTGGTCAATGATTTCTAAAAGGGTGTAAAGTCCGGGGGCATAGTCTCTGCCAACGGCGAAGTGATCTGTGTCCTGGGCCAGGAAATGCTCATAAAAGTCAACGAGTTCCGATTCCGTATTGCCTGTTTCGGATATGACAAGGGATCTTTTCTCTTCAATTATCGTCAGGAGGGGGAGCCCCTCACTGAATTGGATGATCATGTCTTCTAAGTGGCTGCGTTTTACAAACTGCGGCCAAAAAGGCATTACAGGCAGATGATTCAGGATATCCCGGCAAGTGTCTTCAATGTCTTGAAAAGGCACGCTTCCAATGCATGTGGCTGCAAAGTCAAAATTGAGTGCCTTATCAGGCATGGCTTAATTCCTGCATCCTGTCCATCCATTCTTCCAGAACCGTGATCATTCTTTTTTTTCTTTCCCTGAGGATATCCTCCGCAGCAGTCTGTTGCTCCGGCTTATCAACATTCAGGGCCTTTAACTCAGCAAGACGTTCCATGGAAGTTTTGTCATCGGGGTTGGTTAACAGGGCCAATTCATATGTGTTTATGGCCTCATTGATTAGTCCTTGATTGTAGTAGATTTCTGCAAGCTCAGCTGTTGCCAGCTCAGCAAATTCATCTTTCTCTTCCTGGTCGACCCATTCTTCAGGTAATTCTGCAACGACTACTTCTTCATCCTCAATATCCTCTTCCAGGGCACGCGTGATATCTTCTGGAATCACTACAGATTCCAATATATCTTCTTCTTGTGGATGTACTACATCTTCGGATAATTCAAGGGTTTCCAGCACATGCTCACTTTCAATATCCTCTTCGGGGGCTCGTACGACATCTTTAATGATCTCCGGTGTTCCTGTTATTGTCTGTTCTTCAATCCTCGCTTCTTCCGTGTGGGCAAAATCCTCTACGGCCTGCGTCTCTTTGGGCTTTTCTCCTTCCACTGGTGGTTTTATCTTATCCAGGAGATCAAGTGCGTTATGATCATCCGGCCTGTGTACAAGGTATTGGTTCAATGCCCAAACGGCCTCTTCAGTCCTCTGTTGTTTGGTGTAAATCTCGGCCTGAAGCTTATATGCTGACACCAGGTCTCCGAGGCGTGAAGTAACCGTGGCAAGTTCTGTTTCTGCCAGGCCGATAAATCCCAGGTCCAGGTAAGATTCAGCCAGCAAGGTGCGCAGGCGGAGGTCGTCAGGGTAGAGACTCAGGGCCTTTTGACATTCCCGGATAACCTTGCTGGACCGTCCCTCTTCTTTCATCTTTTTGAGGACCAAAAAAAAGGTGCCCTGTGAGGGTCCATAGTTCAAGATTTCGCCTAAAAGATCATTTGATTTCTCCATCACCCTGTACCTCCCTTTCTGATATCCCTGATTTATCAGTCTGTTGA
>JAKLQB010000568.1 GCA_022013615.1 Desulfobacterales bacterium
ACCGCGTGAACAAAAAGGGGTTCCAGGATGTCCCTGGTCACAGCAAGGCCATTGGAGCCCCTTTTTGTTCAAGCGGTCGAAATTTATTCCGTGGTAAATCGGGGTGACCTGCGCAATCTCATCCATAATCTCGGCGCTCGAACCATAGGCCAAAGGATATCCCAGACGGGCGGCAACCTCTGAGATGATCTCCCAATCCAACTTGGCTTCCCCGGGCGGCTCCGTGGCCTTACGAACCCGCTGAACACGCCGCTCCGTGTTTGTAAAGGTCCCATCTTTCTCCGCAAAACTGGCTGCAGGCAGCACCACGTCGGCCATTTGGGCTGTCTCTGTCAGGAAAAGATCTTGCACCACGAGGAGATCCAGTTTGGCCAAGGCCCTTCTGGCGTGCCATAGGTCAGCCTCACTCAACATGGGGTTTTCCCCCACGATATACATGGCCTTTATTCTTCCCTCATGAGCCGCCTCGAACATTTCAGTGAGTGTAAGGCCTGGGTTTCCGTCCAAGTCCTTCCCCCAGGCTTTCTCAAATTTGGACCTCACCGATTGTTCATTCACCCGCTGATAGCCCGGAAAGACATTAGGCAGTGCTCCCATATCGCATGCCCCCTGGACGTTGTTCTGGCCGCGAAGGGGCGAGAATCCCGTTCCCCGTCTGCCCAGGTTTCCCGTCAGCATCAGCAGATTGGCAATGGCCTTGACGTTATCGGTTCCGGTTGTGTGCTGCGTGATCCCCATACCGTACAGCACCATTGCCCTCTTGGCCCGGGCAAACAGCATCGAGCTTTGCCGGATCTTTTCGCTGGGGACTCCGGTGATTTCTTCCACCGCATCCAAAGTATATGGCTTTAGGGACTCAAGGAAAGAGCCAAAATCCTCGCAACGCTCTTCCACGAAGGTCCTGTCGTAGAGCCCCTCCTGTATGATCTGCTGCATCATGCCGTTTAGGAGCGCCACATCGGTGCCGGGCAAATGATTTAGATGTACCTCCGCCATATCGCTTAACTCGATGGCACGGGGATCTGCCACTATCAGTTTTGCCTTATTTGATCTTACGACAAGCTTAATCTTCCTGCCGATGATGGGATGGCACTCCGTGGTGTTTGATCCTATGACAAACACGACGTCTGCATGATCGATATCCGAGATGGAATTGCTCATGGCGCCGTCGCCAAAGGCAGATAAGGCCGCAGCCACGGTGGAGGCATGACAGAGCCGGGCGCAGTGGTCCACATTGTTTGTCCCGAGAACCGCTCTTACAAACTTCTGTATGACATAATTGTCCTCGTTGGTGCACTTGGCCGAACTGAGCACCCCGATAGCATCTGGCCCGTGACGGTCAAGAATGCGAGCTAATCCCTTGGACACCCGTTCCAACGCTTCATCCCAGTCCGCTTCACGAAAAGCCTCAAATATCTCACTTTGACTGACACCCTTGGGCGCGTCTTCTTTTCGAATCAGGGGGCGGGTCAGGCGATCCGGGTGATTGACAAAGTCTATGCCATAGCGACCCTTTACACACAGCCCTCCCTTATTGACAGGGCTCTCATAGTCTCCCCTCACCTGCACGATTTTCTGTCCGCGAATTCCCAGATAGAGTGAGCAACCTACCCCACAGTAAGGACATATGGTCTTGACCTCTCTTTGAGCAGGGATCACATGTTTGGGCATCAACGCACCTGTGGGGCACCGTGCCACGCACTCCCCACAGCTCTGGCACACGGACTGGGCTATGGGTTTGAGTTCAAACGGTCCGATCTGGGTATTGTACCCTCGGAAGGCAAAATCTATGGCCCCCAGCCCTACGATCTCATGACATGCCCTGACGCATTTTCCGCATAGGATGCACTTGTTAGGATCGATATCAAAGGCGGGGTTAGATGTATCTGTTGGCCTTATCAAAGGTTCCCGGCGAAGCCGATCTATTGACCTTTTTTCAACCCCCAGATATCTGGCCACCTTTAGAAGCTCACATTCTTGGCTTTTGTCGCAGACAAGGCAGTCAGTTGGATGGTTAGCAATGGCAAGCTCCACGATGGATCGTCGAATACTTTGAATCTCATCGGTCTCCGTGTGGATAATCATTCCCTCCTCCACGGGGGTGGTGCATGAAGTTGGAAGGCCGCGCATGCCCTCGATTTGAACGATACACAAGCGACAGGCCCCATATGGTTTTAGGTCCGGATCATGACAGAGGGTTGGCACGTAGATACCTGCCTTCTGAATTGCTTCCAGGACCGTTGACCCTTTGGGAGTCGTTGTCTCCCGACCATCGATAATGAGTTTGATTTTCTTCACGGGTTTTCCCTCCTTTTTTCAGCAGGATTCGGGGGCTTCCGCAGGACGCATTCTCGCTTTAGTGGATGACTACCGCGTCGAATTTACAAGCCTGGTAACAGACGCCACATTTTGTACACTTTTCCTGGTCGATAACATGGGGCTGTTTTTTTTCGCCAGTGGCCGCCTGGGCAGGACACTTGAGGGCGCAGGCCATGCAGCCGTTGCATTTCTCAGGATCGATCTCGTAGTAAAATAACGGCTTGCACACGCCGGCAGGGCATTTCTTGTCGGCGACGTGGGTCTCGTATTCGGAGCGGAAGTAGCGCAAAGTTGTCTGCACCGGATTAGGTGCGGTTTGACCCAGCCCACAGAGTGAACCTTTTTTGACAGTCTCGCTCAGGTCTTCCAGGAGTTCCAGGTCTCCAACTTCTCCCCGCCCCTCGCAGATATCCTCGAGAATATCTAACATTTGCTTGGTCCCCAGCCGGCAGGGCATGCACTTGCCGCAGGATTCCGACTGGGTGAAATCCAGAAAGTATCGGGCTATGTCCACCATGCAGGTATCCTCGTCCATCACTACCATACCGCCAGAACCCATAATTGAGCCGGCTTCAGCCAGCGATTCGTAATCCACTGGAAGGTCACGGAGGCTCATCGGAATGCACCCACCGGAAGGTCCCCCGGTCTGTACAGCCTTGAGTTCCTTTCCCTTTGGGCCGCCCCCTCCGATCTCATCGATGATCACACCCAGTTTGATTCCCATGGGAACCTCGATCAGGCCTGTCCGGTTTATCTTGCCAGCCAGGGCGAATGTCTTGGTACCACGACTCTTCTCTGTCCCATAGCTTGCAAACCACTTCGCACCACGTTCAAGGATGGCAGAGACGTTGCTTAGCGTCTCCACATTGTTAATGTTTGTGGGTTTTTCCCAGAGGCCCTCCTGTGCCGGAAAAGGCGGGCGAGAGCGAGGCATGCCCCGACCCCCCTGGATAGATGCCATCAGGGCCGTCTCTTCCCCGCAGACAAAGGCCCCTGCGCCCTCCTTGATGTGGATTTGAAAGGCGAAGCGGCTTCCCATGATGTTTTTGCCCAAAAACCCATATTCGTCCAACTGCGCCAGGGCCGACTCGATCCGCTGGATTGCCAAAGGATATTCCGCCCGAATGTATACGTAACCCTCTTGGGCACCGATGGCATATGCCCCGATGAGCATCCCTTCCAGAACCGCATGAGGGTCTCCTTCCAGGAGTGACCGGTCCATAAAGGCACCGGGATCACCCTCATCTGCATTGCAGATGATGTACTTGCTCCCGCTCAATGCGTTCCTTGCGAATGCCCATTTCACGCCTGTGGGAAACCCGGCTCCCCCGCGCCCTCGTAGTCCGGAGTCCTTGATTTCCTGAATCACCTCCTCCGGGTTCATCGAAAGGGCTCTCTGGAGCCCACTATAGCCACCCCGGGCGATATAATGATCGATGTTTTCAGGATCGATCAGGCCACAGTTGCGTAAAGCGATACGCACCTGGGGTCGGATCATGGGGAGTTCAGAGAAACGAGGAATCCCTTCTATTGTTTCTTCTCCCAGCGAGCACAACGCCCGCCGGGGTTTTGGATCATCGTCTAAAAGATAGCTTGAAAGTATCTCCTCGGTTCTCGCGGGTGTCAGGTTTCCGTAATAGATGAACGGCCGCCCGGGCTTTCGAACGGCCATGAGGGGCTCTACGTAGCACATACCAATGCATCCCACCTGTAGGATGCGGCCCAATATATTCATCCGCCTGAGTGCATGTTTTGCAGCTTCAAGCACCTCTTGAGCACCGGAGGCCCTTCCGCAGGTTCCCATTCCAATAAGGATAAGGGGTTGTGGAAGATTCTCCAGCAAATGCCATTGTCTGTCTGCCTTGGCCTTTATAGAGGTGAAATCCATGATAACCTCCGTCATCTCTTTGTTATGGGCTTATCTGTCTCAGCACCGTTTGCCTTTTCCTGAATATCTTCCAGGACTTCTCGGGTCTTCGCTGGATTCATTCGACCTTTAACTGAATCATCAACCAACACTACCGGCGCCAGTGCACAGGAGCCAAAGCAGGCAACGGTCTCCAGCGTAAACAGCCTATCCTCAGTAGTCTCTCCTGGAGCCAATTGAAATCTGATTTCGATATCTTCTAAGATCCGATCTGATCCCTTCACATGGCAGGCTGTCCCTCTACATACCCGGATTATGTGCTTTCCCGCCGGATGAAAGCGAAACTGTTCATAGAAGGTTGCCACCCCGAACACGGTGGCCGTCGGTAATCTCGTCAGATGGGCTATCTCCACAAGCGCCCTTTCGGGCAGATAGCCCAATGTGCGCTGAACTCTCTGAAGCATTGGGATTAGTTCATCAGACCTTCCCTCAAATTCCGTCTTTATCTCTGAGAGTGCCCCTTCAACCTCTGGTGTGTCCTCAGCAAACTGGACTTTGGATGTGCTCCGCTCCATGTGTTCCGTCCTCCTTTGATCAAAGGATGCTCCACCTCAAACTGGCCTACCTGTATGTATCTGCATCCAGACATATGAGTCTTGAGGCTTCGGGATGCACTACGCGCTACCAGGCTTCCCGCTCGAGACGTTTGTATATAAACATGAGTTGCTTTTGGGTGAGTTCCCCCACATTTTGTTTGATCCACTTTAAGTCTCCCGAGACAATGGCTGCCTTGGCTCTGCGGGAAAGATTATAGCCATCTAAAGCATCAGATCCCGTTTCCATTAAATCGCGCCAGAAATCGGCGTCTTGGGAGGTCCTGTCCAGCACCCGTATCACCTCTTGCTTTTGGATAAGCCTTCCCTTTTCAGTATCGACAATGAGTTTTTCCATGGAGGCCTCTTTCTTCTTTTTTAGGGCTCCTTCGACGGCTCCTTTAAACTCATCCTCGGTGAAGGGCTTACGTATGTATTCAAAAACTCCTATCTTCACTGAATTGACGGCCGTTGATACGCTCGGGTATCCAGTGATGATAATTGCCTCAGTCTCGGGCTGCC
>JAKLQB010000569.1 GCA_022013615.1 Desulfobacterales bacterium
AAAACCGAAGCTTTTTGATGCCAAGATAGATCATGACAAAAACCCCGGCACCCCTAAGGAGTGGCGCACCCTGCTGCTCGCTGGTCTCAACATGGGAGGCAAGTATATCTGGGCAGAGGGTGATTTTGATGACGGTTCGGGGACTCTTGTAGCCGAGACCCGGCACTTTTACCCCAGCTACGTGTGTGTGGATGTGACGGATCCGAGAAACCCAAGGCTACTGTGGGAGAGGAGCTATACGGATCTGCAGATGACCACGTCTTTTCCGGCGGCTGTAAAGGTAAAAGATAAGTGGTTTGCTGTATTCGGCTCAGGCCCCACCGACTATGACGGGACCAGCACCAAGGCCGGGCATATCTTCGTGGTTGATCTGGAAACCGGGGAACCATACAAAAATGGGGGAAACGACTGGCTCTTTGCGACAAACGAGGCCAAGGCTTTCATGAACTCGCCGGTTTCTCTGGATAAAAACCTCAACTTTAGCGTGGATGCCATCTATTTTGGTGAAACTTACTTATCAGGTAGCTGGAAGGGAAAGCTGTATAAAATATCCGTGCCGTGGGTTGACATAAATGGCGACTTTGATGGGACAGATGTTAACAACTATGTGGATAACCCGGCAGATGGGACCAACCCCTGGATTCTTTCAACTCTCTTCAACGCAACCAGGCCCATCACGGCTCCAGTGGCGCTGAGTGTGGATTATTTTGACAACGCCTGGGTATACGCGGGTTCTGGCCGTTACCTTAGTACTGATGACAAGACCAACACTGACACCCAATACAAATTCGGTATTAAGGATCCTTTTTATAATAAAGACCATACACCTTCCGGTTTATACCACACTAATTATTATCACAACTACAGTAGCTCTCTTGAATTGCAGATCTCGGACCTTTTTGAAGCTGATCCCTATGTGGTTATCCTGGGTGGTGGTGATGTATACGAAAGCGGCACCAGAATCGGAGACTTCAATACCCTCATGTCCCTTGCCCGTCAGGAAAACGGATGGATCAGGACTCTTGAGGAACCAGGAGAGCGTATCCTGGCTAAGGCCGCGGTCCTGGGTGGTATAGTTTTGGCTCCATCATTCGTGCCCAATGACGATGTGTGCGGGTTTGGAGGTGAAAGCTATCTCTATGCGCAATACTATGAAACTGGCACTGCTTACTACAAGCCGGTCTTTCTTAATAGGGGAACGAAGACCGTGAACATAGATGGCGAAGACATGACGCAGGTGTTAGATAAGGTTTTCCTTGGTGAGGGAATGGCATCGGCTGTTGGCGTGCATGCCGGGGCTGGTGTGACCAAGGCACTCATACAGCAGAGTACGGGAACGGTTTTGTCCGAAGAGCTTGATCCTGCTTTTAAAATCAAGAGTGGCCTGAGATCGTGGATACAGAGATGAGAGGAGCTATATGATGCAAAGAATAGGCAAAAAATATTTGATTAAGATTGCGGCCTTGTCTTTGATTTCTTTGACATGGGCATTCAATGTGTCTCAGGTAGTTGCTGCAGAAAAGCCTACCAGAGAATATCAGCCAAGCGCTTTGATGGTGGTGGAGAGTAAAGACATATACTCAATCATTGCCTCTAAGAAGCTGTTCCGAATCACAGCGAAAACAAAGTTATTTGATCCTAATGGTAAAGAGATAACGCTCCGTGAGCTCCCGGTACCTTGCGAAGCAAAGGTCCAATATCAACCGGTGAAATATGACGATCCGACAGCCCTGAAAATTGTAGTCAAGGACATATTTCCGGGTGCAAGCACAGGCTGGTCAACGCCTTTGCCGGAGTAGCTAAAACAGATCATTCTGCAAGAAAAGGCGCGCTCAAAGAATACAAAGGCAGGGTCAGAAAAGGCAGGGTAATGATGCCTCTGCCTTTGCTACGGATTATTTTAACGAAGGATAGCCGCGACACTATAGATTTGGCCAGCACAGGGTTTCAGGGTTGATCTGGGCTATTTCACATGAGTTTTTCATATTCGGTCTGTTATAGAAAATAAAACGCCAGTGTAACGTCATGCTTATAGGTCTCAAAGAATTCGCCGCCTATGTAATTATCTTGCACCCATTTTACATGGGCTTTTTTTTCAAATTCAGTGGATGCTGAATTATCGAGGGTAAATTTTACCTTTATATCATCCCCAACCTTGATCCCATGCTTGTCAACTGTGGTGAAAGTCATGCCGTTTCTGGAGATACCAATTATCTTGCAATTGAGTGGATTGGAATCGCTGTTCTTGCTTTCATACAACAATTGAGGCTGCCTTTTCTCACTAAAAAGCTTCACCACATATCCATCAAGATCAGTCTTTTTACGATATGTTTGTCTAAAGTCAATCTCTACGCCAAAGATCGACCCACAGGTGCATTTTACTTTAAACCTGTGTTGACCTATAAGTTTTATGGCTGAAACGACCTTTGTCTTTCTACAGTTTTGACATTGGATTACAGCCGTAACGTCCTTTCTTACAAAAACTTTTTGGAACTCCATAAGTTAATTAATCGCATTCCTTTTACAAATTGAGTTTTGGAAGTGATTAGGGTGTTAGGAGGATTTATTCTGACTATGAATATTATATCGGCTAACATATGTAATATCTTTAGTTTTAATATAGAAGACGGGGCGGGATTTAGGGTGGCTGCAAGAGTTTAGCTATGCTGAGCGATTAAGGACAAATTGGTCGCCGGAGCAATGCTTGCGTTAAGGAGTGTTTTGCGGGAGAAGCGTTGTTAGTTAAGATACAGGAATTTCATGGCCCCATACCCAGTAAATCGGGGATAAGGAACTTTGACCTGGCCTAAGGCATTAAGTAAAAGCCCAGGACCTTGTCGTATTTATCTGTTTCGATGAAGCTGCAACCTATATGTCTGTCCTGAACCCACTTCACGACAGCACTTTTTTCTATCTTGGATTTTTCCCTGTCATCTAAGGATATTTTCACCATAAGCCTGTCATTTTTTCTGAGATCGTTCCTGTTGAGTGTGGTGAACCCGACACCGGTCATGGAGATATTGTTTATCCGAACCTTAAGCCATTCGTTCATTATGGAATGCTTGGCGTAATACCCATCAGGACAACTTTTTTTTCGGTAAGCGCCTCTAAATTCAAAAAAAACCTGAAAAACCGCTTGGCACGAGCACCTCAACTTAAGTGGTTTTCCACGTTTCTTCAACTTTGCAGCATCGACAGTTTTGGTAGTTCCACAGTTGTGACATTTGACAACTGTTGTACCGTCATGCCTCACATAGACTTTCTGTATTTCCATGGAACGTATTTACTCCGAAGGAATATCGAAAAAATAGGCATGCATAAGGTTATTCGATCTGTTACAGAAAATAAAACGCCAGTGTTACGTCATGCTTAAATGTATCAAAGAATTCACAGCCCATGTAATTATCTTTCACCCATTTTACACGGGCTTTTTTTTCAATTTCAGTGGATGCTGAATTGTCGAGGGTAAATTTCACCTTTATATCATCTCCATTCCCGATCCCATACTTGTCGACTGTGGTCAAAGTTATGCCGTTTCTGGAGATATTAGTTATCTTGCAATTGAGTGGTTTGGAATCTGTGGTCTTGCTTTCATACAACAATTGAGGCTGTCTTTTCTCACTAAAAAGCTTCACCACATATCCATCAAGGTCGGCTTTTTTCCGATATGTTTGTCTAAAGTCAAGCTCTACGCCAAAGACCGATCCACAGGAGCATTTTACTTTAAACCTGTGTTTACCTATA
>JAKLQB010000570.1 GCA_022013615.1 Desulfobacterales bacterium
CTGATTAAACTCATATTTCCTGCCCGGGAGGAAGCGGATCAGCATCGATTAATTCGTCACTGTGAAGTTCAGGGGTCGAAACAAACTGCTCAACACCATCCACACCCATAAAATAGCTGAAATGAGTGTTTCGGAATTCAGTTTTCAGACACCTTTTTTGCTGTTCTTTTACGCGGCGGCGAGCCTCCAATGCGATCCGAACAATCGATTCCAGCTCTTCATCGGGGATCGGCATCTCTGGATCAGGAAATATGAGTTTAATCAGTCCAGTGACGGTTTTGTTTACCGCTTCAATGTCACGACCACTGAGGGCTCCTCCCCAATTTACACGTCCTTGCAAAACATGCAGGCGGCTTCCAGTTCGGAGCTTGCTCCAGCACTCTGACAAAAAGTCACTGACAAGGCCAAAATGATTAGTAAGGTTATCGGGATTTAGCTTAGGGAAATCCCAACCAGGAGCATAAGAGTGAATGCGGTCCATGAACGCGGTATCGTTTCGCATTTCAACAGGTAGCGGACTGAGTAAGTGCCCGATTCTCTGTTGTTGCTCAACGTCAACATCAAAATTTCCAACCATTACGATGCCACCGAAAGCTCGAATCGGTTCTTTACCTCTGGAAAATTCGCCAGAGGCCATATAGCCTTTCATAATATTTACGCCATCCTTCTTGTCGAAAGATATCCCTGAAATCTCATCAAAACACACCACATCGTAATGACAAACAAGACCTCTTTGACCATTTGCCATATTGACAAACATTTTTGCCACAGTGGCTTTACCCCCTGACACTAAATGAGAATAAGGGGATATTTGCTGATAAATATGACTCTTCCCGGTTCCTCTCGGGCCAAGCTCAACCATATTGAAATTGTTTTCAATAAAGGGGACCATGCGAAGCAACGCTACCATCTGGGCACGTTCGGAGAGCGTTTCCGGTTCCAGTCCAACGGAACGAATTAGAAATCTTTTCCATTCATCAGTGGTGAATTGGTTCCGCCCTCGATCCAAAACGGAAAGAACATCCGCCTTCGAAAGCTGAATCGCTCTCAATCCTTCTATTGCAAAAGGTCTCCCGCTTTTTTCTTGAGCTATTGCCCCATCATAGGTCAAATTTAACTCAGCATAAAAACCATCGGTGAGCATCCGTTCATTATCATGTACTAGCTGATCGTTGATACGCACGTCCCGTAACCCCAGGCTCGGGAGCTCAGCAATAAAGCAATCATTTTTTGAATCTAGCTTGGCTTTTATTAGATCGATTAATTTTACCGATCCCTTTTCCCGTGCCCAGGCCTTAAACAATTCCTCTTCCCCGGTTCGGACGGTACGATCTTTCAGTTGCCTTTCAACAATTTTAAGGCCTTCCTCGATTTCTTCTTCATCGACAGTAGCGCAATAGCGTCCAAGTAAAAATTCGACCACATAGGTGGGCACAGGATACTGCCGGCTGTACTTGCGGACCAGATCCTTGCGCACCAAAAATCCATCAAATGCAGAGGCGGCAAGACGGTCAAGAGAATCAAGTTCCATTTTTATTCATCACCTCCAATCGTGGTAGCCTGCTTTCCTATTACTGAACCGGAAGAATCAATCAACACCAGACTGACAACCGTGCCTTCCAGTTCCTCATTCTCGACAAGCAGACTCACATGCCCGTCAGCACTAACCATTTTAGGAGAGGCTACACTTGATGTTTCATCATTTGGTTTTGTTCGAAGGTCTGCTGTTATTTTGGCTCCGCCCGGATCGATGGTGGCGCGGCATCGCATGCCAAGCCACTCAATTTCTTTTATTTTAGCGATGGTTTTAACAGGCACACCGCTCAGGCTAAATTGGAGATCCGGGATGAGGCATTCCTGTAAACTCACACCGCCATGGGCGTATTCGTTTCCATTTGAAAAACAATTGATCCCCGGCCCATAAGCAAAATATTCATGAGAATTCCAATGCCAGTTGGCCATCGGAAAATCGACTTTTGAATGATCTTTAATAGCCGCACACCTTGCCCATCGGCATTCGGTGAGGTATTTCGGCAGCTTCACAGCAGGCAGACCGCCCGGAACCAGGAGCCAGCCATGATCCGTTACCACTCTTACCCGTTTCCATCCGGCTTCAAGTAACTCTTGGGTTCTTTCAATCAACAGTTCTATCTGTTCCGTGATTCTGGCTGCCAGCTTGCCCTGTAATTTATGGCCGAGCGTGTCAAGATCTCCAAATTCTGTCCATGCGCGCGCATCAACTTGATCAGAATCACCGGTTTCAGAAGGGCTAAGAACCTGATAGCCTTCTGAAGTGAGCAGCTTGCGAAAGCGGTCAATGGTTAATGGCTTGCCGTCTTTTTTTGTCACTGGACGAAACTCTTCTCCTAATTGCTTTCCTATGATCTGGTCGGCTACTGGAGAAAGCGCAGGTTTGGCTGTTGCTGTAACTGTCGGCAGGGATGCCCAGCGCCAATTGAATGACACATTTAATTGTTGTTCCTCTGCCAACGCAGTTAATCGATGTGAAATATCAAATCGCAAGCCATCTGCAAACAGCAGACATTCACCTACCTCGGCAACTATACCAGGCAGCTCATCGTTGCCTGAAGGCAAAGGCTTGGCCGTTATGAGTTTCTGGAAATGCCGCGCCGCATCATCCAGCCATGGTAAATAAATGCTTCTCAAAGCCGTTTCAATCGCTTTACTATCCTCAGCGGATTTAACGCTGGCCAGTGCAAGTATGGCGGACATATCCGCTTTGTAACCGCTGTCTCTGTATATAGATGACATTGCATCCGCAGAATCACCACCTATGCTTTGTGAAGTTTCTTTAGCCATCACAGCCAGATGTTCTAAGGCTATTGCAAGGGGGCTTTGACCGATTCTGGCCCATACCCAGTCTCGACGTTTATGGTGTTTCGCCTCCAATTCTTCAATTTTCTTTCTGGTTTCTGCAGCGCTCTTTGAAGATAAACTCAACAGGTCATGCTGTAATAATTTTTCTTCGGTGTCGTTCTCATCAGGCCATGGTTCTTTGTCAAAGATGAGCTTCCCGGAGGGTTTCGATTTTCTGAGTACTTCCGGCAGGCCGGGATACAGCAAGGGCGATTCTTCAAAACGTTTCCAGAGGTTCTTCCATGCTTCATCTTCCCTCAGCCCAAGTTTTTCCCCGGCAACAATTACACCTTCTTTTTCCGGGTCAAAACCGTATTCAGCTTTACAACGGGAAACAAACGCCGCCCACTTATTTTCATCCCACTGTTCTTGAATTTCTGATGGAGAATTCATCCAAACCAATAAATCTCGTGGTGTATCTTCAACCATCAATTTGTCGAAATCTTCTGCCTCAAGCCGTTTACCGGTCAGCCGTGTCAGCGGTGTCACTGCAAGTTGGGCTAATGCACCGAGCATCGACTGCCTGGTGTGTCTATCCCTGGCAACATCCAGTCCCAAGCCCCCATCCTTTGAAACCAAAAACGCCTCGACGGTCCAGTCTCTTCCATTACGCTGAGTCCAAACGGTGCCGCGATATTGCAGCTCAACAAGCGGTTTC
>JAKLQB010000571.1 GCA_022013615.1 Desulfobacterales bacterium
CTTGAAGAAAGAAGGAAAACTTGCTCTGGCAGGATTCGGATCCTTTATTGTTTCCGAAAGGAAGGAAAGACAGGGCCGGAACCCCCAGACCGGAGAAACAATGACCATTAAAGCAAGCAAGACCGTAAGGTTCCGGGCTGGTAAGGCCTTGAAGGAAAGCCTATAGACAAAAAGGTGGTTTTATACGCCCCTTTGGAGGAAAGTGAGGGCGGGTTTCCAGAATGGTTTCCCGCCTCTTATCTTAGATCGATTTGTGCGAGTTTCCGGATAGCGTCTGCTACTACCTTTAATTCTTTATCTTGTATGGTTCTTACATCCAGGAGGACAGTCTCCCTTTCGACTCTCCCGATCACTGGTGGGTCATAGGATCTCAGCCACGTCTCCATAAACTGGCAAGACAACTTCCCGGGAACCAGGCAAAGCAGGCGACTTGGCAACTCTGAAAGCGGGAGAGCACCGCCACCTGGCTTGGAATTACCATCCGCCAGTTCAAGGGAGAAATTTGCGGTCTTCATTTTTCCGACCAGCTTGAGCAGGCGCTCCGCCTTTTTTGCAAGTGACTTGTAGGGCTGACATATCATCCTGAGAGTGGGAATTTCTCTTAAGGCAGCACTTTCATCCCTGTACATTCTCAGTGTTTCTTCCAGTGCCAGAAGTGTCAGTTTATCGATTCTCAGTGCCCTGTTGAGGGGATTTTTTTTAATTGCCTCGACCATATCTTTTCTCCCCAGAATTATACCGGCCTGTGGCCCGCCTAACAACTTGTCACCGCTGAAAGTAACCAGATCCGCACCTTGATCCAGGGCCTCTTTAACGGTGGGTTCCTTTACAAGCCCATATTTTGAGAAATCCACGAGACACCCGCTGCCCAAATCCTCCATCACAGGAATTGTATATCGTTTACCCAGTTCTACAAGCTCGGTTAAGGGTACTTCTTCCGTGAAGCCAACGATCTGATAATTACTCGTGTGTACCTTCAAGAGGAGGGCTGTTTCAGGACCAATAACTTCCTCATAATCCCAGAGATGGGTTTTATTGGTGGCTCCCACCTCCACCATTTTTGCCCCGCTTTTCTGCATCACTGCAGGGATGCGAAAGGACCCGCCTATCTCTACTAACTGCCCGCGGGATACTACCACCTCACGTCCCTTTGCCAGTGTTTCAAGGGAGATAAGTACAGCAGCGGCATTATTGTTGACAACCATGGCAGCCTCTGCTGAGGTAAGTTCTTTGAGAATATTCTCTACATGGGTGTACCTGCTTCCCCGCTTACCCTGATCAAGATTATATTCCAGGTTGCTGTATCCCCCGGCAAGCGGTCTGAACTTTTTCAAAACACTCTCTGCTAAGATCGATCTGCCCAGATTTGTATGTACTATAACTCCCGCGGCATTAATCACTGGCCTCAGGCTTGGCCGGGATATCTCTTTTAGCCTTTCGGCCACCTGGCCCGAAACAGATTCGAGGCTTAGTTCAGAAACCTTTGAGATTTTTCCTTTCTGGATATGTATCCGGAGTTCATCCAGCACCTGGTGTATGGCATTCAGGACCAATGATCTGGGGTAGGAACTTGAAATATCTTTTAGCCCGGGGCTCATCAATAGACGGTCTACCGATGGTATCTTCTTGAACAGGGACTGTTTATGGGTAGTCATTATCTTGAATTCTCCTTTTCCATCATTATTTTGTTGAATGTTGCCCCATTTTTCTAAGTAGTGGTAATATAGTGAAAATTTTTCATAGCGTCAAATATTTGTGAACATCAGGCTGTCAGCCACGGTGTTTCAGTAAAATGAAAAAATCCCCCCCACCCCCTTTGCGAAAGGGGGAGACTTTGATTTTACCCTTTTCAAAAGGAGAGTACCTTGAAGTCACCCTTTTCAAAAGGGGAGTACTTTGAAGGCCCCCTTTTTCAGAGGGGGATTGATGGGGATTTTGGAGACAAGGGAATTATAGTCTAAAATCATCAGGTTAAGCTTGCCTTTAACGTTACCGTTAAATTTCAGAAATGGGCTTGCAAAATTATTTAAAGTTGTGTAGAAGTAATTCTATGTGGTGGGTGTAGCTCAGCCGGTAGAGCACTGGGTTGTGGCCCCAGATGCCGCGGGTTCAAGTCCCGTCACTCACCCCATAAAAGACAAAAGAAGTTGTGGACTTATATGAAATTAACGCAACATTTCAATAAGTTGCAGTAGTTACGCACCAGGAGAGAATGATTTATGAACTCATCATGGACCCCGTTGACTATGGTACTTGCTGCTGCAAATGTCGTTCTTGCTCTTGCGGTCGCTTTTATCTTAATCATCCAATCAAACTGGATTGGCCTGGCGGCCATAGGCACGTTCAGCGCCGTTCTCTGGGCTGTCTATCACCAGGGAATATTAACGTGGCTGGAACGTCCC
>JAKLQB010000057.1 GCA_022013615.1 Desulfobacterales bacterium
AAACCCGGATCAGAGATGATACACGAAACGTCCTCTATTACGCATACGCAGTACCCAAAATTGAGGGAAGACATCTCCAAGATGGCCTTACTATTGCCGCAGAGGCCATGGCTGAATTTGGAGGAGGGAAAATAGAAGGAATTGAGGTTGTGCTATGAAAGACCAGGTCATGATTTTTGATACAACGTTACGCGACGGTGAGCAGTCTCCGGGTGCGACTATGAATGCCGCTGAAAAGATGCGGCTGGCAACACAATTAGAGAAACTGGGCGTGGACGCTATGGAAGCAGGCTTTCCGGCTGCGTCTCAGGGCGATTTTGAAGCCGTTAAACTGATTGCCGGAAAAATTCGCAATACGCAGGTAACTGCCCTGGCAAGGGCCTCAAAGGAGGATATCGACCGGGCCTGGGGGGCGATTAAGGAGGCCGCCCATCCGAGGATTCATACCTTTATTGCCACATCGGATATTCATCTGGAGCACAAGCTGAAAATGACCCGGAGCCAGGTGCTCGACGCGGCTGTTGATGCGGTCCGTTATGCCAGGACTCTTACCAGCAATGTGGAATTTTCAGCAGAGGACGGATCACGGAGCGATCCGGATTTTCTGTGCCGCGTCTTTGAAGCGGCCATCGAAGCAGGTGCCACCACCGTGAATCTGCCGGACACTGTGGGCTATGCAATGCCTGATGAATTTGCACAGCTCATCTTTTACATTCGACAACATACACCCAATATTCATCGCGTTGTGCTGAGTATCCATTGCCATAACGATTTGGGTTTAGCCACGGCAAATACACTGGCCGGGCTTAAAGCAGGGGCTCGCCAGGCCGAAGTGACTGTTAATGGGATAGGTGAGAGGGCTGGTAATACATCCCTTGAGGAGGTTGTAATGGGGCTTTATACTCGAAAAGACCTCCTGGGGCTCAATACCCAAATAGATACGGCAGAAATCCACTCCACCAGTCGATTGGTGAGCATGATCACGGGTATCGTGGTGCAGCCCAACAAGGCAGTGGTGGGCGCAAACGCATTTGCACACGAGGCAGGCATCCACCAGGACGGTGTGTTGAAAAACCCTATGACATATGAAATCATGAAACCGGAAACGGTAGGTCTTGCCAGAAACCGCCTGGTGCTTGGTAAGCACTCCGGACGACACGCTTTCAAGCAGAAACTGCAGGAGCTGGGATATGACTTGTCGAACGGGGAACTGAATAAGCTGTTTGATAAATTCAAGGCACTTGCTGACAAGCGAAAAGAGATCCTTGATGAGGATATTGAGGTCCTGGTGGCTGAAGAAATTCTCAGGGTCCCCGATGTCTACAAACTGGATTACCTCAACGTGGTAAATGGCAATGTGGCTGTGCCTACGGCCACAGTCAAGTTAAATATCCAGGGAAGTGAGGCACTGAGCGCAGGGTTTGGTGTAGGGCCTATTGACGCCACCTTCAATACCATCGCAAAAATGGTGCGTAGCCGGGCCAAACTCTTACGTTTTTCGGTCAATGCAATAAGCGGGGGCATGGATGCTCAAGGAGAAGTGACCGTACGTCTCGAGGAAAACGGTCTTGTTGCCCTTGGTAAAGGCGCTGACCCTGACATTATTACAGCCAGCGCGAAGGCTTACATAAACGGCCTGAATCGTCTTGAATACATGAAAAGAAATCCTTCTCTATTAGCGGAAGAAAGAACGTTGTGAAATAGATACAGGGGATGCAATGGATGATTTTAGGATAGCGGCTGTCTGCATGCATGCTCCGTTGGGCGAGGTGGAAAAAAACCTTGACCGCATCGAGTCTCTTGTTTCTGAGGCTTCGGGGGAGGGGGCAAGCATAGTCTGTTTCCCGGAGCTTTCTGTGACCGGGTATACCTTGAAGCCACCAGCCGAGGTTTACAAGGGGTCAGCTGCGGACAAGATCATGGATCGGCTGGTAGAATTGGCCCGTGAAGCGCACCTGGTTCTCATTGCCGGCTTAATAGAAGTTTCAGATGTGAAAAAGCCTTACATCACACAGGTGATAGCAGGCCCTGAGGGCCTGATCGGGCTTTACAGGAAGACGCACCTGTCACCTGCTGAAAAAGGCGTTTACCAGGCCGGTCAAGATATTGAGGTCTACAATTTTGGGAATACCACTTTCGGCGTTGCGCTTTGCTATGAGACCCACTTTCCTGAAATCAGTGCCGTCCTTGCCCTGATGGGTGCCGATATCCTTTTTTTTCCTCATGCTTCTCCAAGGGGAGATCCCAAAGGGAAATTCCAAAGCTGGATGAGGCATCTTCCAGCCAGGGCCTTTGATAATGGAGTTTTCATAGTCGCATGCAACCAGGTGGGAAGTAACAAGGATAACTTTTTGTTCCCAGGCGTTGCCCTTGTTTTAGGTCCGGATGGGCAAATCCTGGCCAAGTATACGGGCAGGGAAGAAAGAATCATTTTTGCAGATCTGAAAGCGGACTACCTGCAAGATGTGAGACTGCATAGAATGAAATACTTTATTCCTCAGCGAAGGCCCGGCCTTTATAAAAAAATAGTGGAGGATTATCCGTAGTACAGACCTCGTTATTTGATCTAAGAACTAGGTGCGATTTTTGGACACCATCCTCATCATAATGGCTATATGGAGCCAAATTGAGGAATTGTGAATTTAGGGATTGAGGGATTAAGATAAGGAAAAGATTCATATTTCAATTCCTAAATTCCTGAATTCTACGAGTGTCCAATTTTCATGCAAACTGTACAAAA
>JAKLQB010000572.1 GCA_022013615.1 Desulfobacterales bacterium
CAAAGCTTCCCCGACAGTTTCAGATTCTTAGGCCCTTTTACAAAGCAGTTCTATCAGGTTGGAAATGCTGTTCCCCCCTTGCTGGCGAAAGCCATCGCTGAACATATCAGGCCGCATCTGATCACGATAGCACAATAAATGATGCCGGCTAGAAAGAATTCAAAGCCCAGTGTTATCAGAATAGGGGAACATGAACTGAACGTATCAGTATTTCACAAAGCGATTCTTTTTTGGGGTAAGCGGAATTTTCGTTCTTACCCATGGCGTCTGACGGAAGATCCTTACCAAATCTTGATTGCTGAAGTGATGTTGCATCGGACGCAAGCGAAACAGGTTGTTCCGGTTTATGAGGGTTTTATTATCCGCTTTCCCAATGTGTATTCGTTGTCAAAGGCATCAAAAAAAGATCTATACAAAATCATCTCTCCTTTAGGATTACAGTGGCGATTAGATTTAATCCGTGAAATGGCTAATCAATTGGATGTCCGTTTCAACGGAAAAATTCCGGAAAGTAAGAATGATTTGCTATCCTTACCCGGTGTCAGTGAATATATTGCCGGAGCAGTCAGATGCTTTTCCTGGAATATACCAGAACCACTGGTAGACACCAACACGGTTCGGGTAATTGGGCGACTCTTTGGACTTGAAATAAAAGATTCGTCTCGACGCAATTCGCTTTATAGAAAAACCATAGAGAGCTTAGTTCATCTTACCAGGCCCAGGGCTTACAATTATGCATTATTGGATTTGGCACATTTGATTTGCCTGAAAAGGGCACTCCCGCTTTGCGGTGATTGTCCAATACAAACACTTTGCAGTTATGGCGCCAGTTTAACGAACAGCAAGACCTTTTGAAAGGATCATGGCATGACTGAGGTATCAGAAAAGCGATCAGGCACTCAAGTTCTTCGCCCTCGCGCTCGAATACTACGCACTCTCGGCGATGAGCTAATAAGTAGTGAACTGGTTGCAATCATTGAACTTGTCAAAAATGCTTACGATGCAGATGCAACGGGTGTATTGATTCGCTTTGAAGGCCCTTTAGAAAAGGGAAGAGGAAGAGTAGACATTTTAGATAACGGTCACGGAATGTCTCTGGAAACGATCCGGGAAACTTGGATGGAACCTGCAACACTTTACAGGAGGCAGCAAAGTCTAAGCGAAATTTATAAGCGACGTGTATTAGGAGAAAAAGGGATAGGTCGCTTTGCAGCCTCCAGGCTGGCAGACAGTCTTGAAGTCCTTACTCGAAGAATAAAGAGTCCCAAGGAAGTCCGCGTTTTCTTTGATTGGGGTCAATTTGACAACAGCGATACTAGAAAAATTATTGATGTAAATCTTATTGGTACTTTTAATATTTCTCGTGAAAGTTCAAAA
>JAKLQB010000573.1 GCA_022013615.1 Desulfobacterales bacterium
ATTGTCCTGGAAGTCCTTGACGAGCTGGAAGACTCAATCCCTATTGAATGGGTTAAAGTGGAAGCGGATATAAAAAGGCGGTTGAGACGGTTTTTTCATAAGGTGATTGAAAGGAGCCCGCTTGTACTGCCCATAATTATCCCGATGTGAGTGCTATTGCAATATGTGAAGTGAGGTGTCTAATTTGAGTCGTAAATCAAATACCAAAGACAAAACGGAAAAACCCGCACATCCCATCAGAAAAGAGATCCGGGGACTTATTTTTCTGCTTATGGCCATTATTTTGGGCGGAAGCCTTTTGTTTTATAACCCCGGGGACCAGCTTTTTTGGAACGTGACAGGACCTCTCGGTAAGGCTAATAACCTTTTTGGCACGGTTGGTGCTCATCTGGCCGGCGGAGTGTTTTTCCTGGTCGGCTTTTCCTCATTCTGGCTGGTGATAATAGCCCTCACAATGGCCTTTCTTTCATTCCGGGGACGTCATGTCTCCTCCCCCGTCAAGAGTACAGTTGCCGCCCTGACCCTGCTTGCCTCTTTCTCGGGCATTTTGAGCCTGCAGTTATCAGACGTAGTAAGCTTCAGGGGCGGACAGATCCTTGCCGGAGGGCTTGTGGGTGTAGATCTGGCTGGATTAACTAAGAAGTTTCTCAATTTTTTTGGAGCATATGTCTTTTTTTTAGCGGTTTTCATCATTTCTCTCATGATCGTATCACACCTTTCCTTAGGTTGGCTTTTTTCCAGGCTGGGCCTGTGGATCATGGGCGCCCTGAGACACATAAAAGAAGCGATAAACAAAAAAAGGGAGCGCAGGAAAAGGTCACACAGGACTACGTTGGCCAGGACAAAAATGAAATCGAAGCCGAAGGTTACCATTGTAAAACCAAAACGAGAGCCCGAAAAAGGGCCCGAACAAGAACGGTTCGGTTTTATGAACGTTGCCGGCGAATTCAAGCTTCCCAATCTTGACCTTCTTGATGACCCGCCTGAGAGGGAGGATACCGGCATACAACGAGAAAGCCTGGAGATGAATGCCAGGCGTGTTGAAAAAAAGCTGGCAGATTTTGGCGTTCAGGGGGACGTCACTGAGATCCTTCCCGGTCCTGTGATCACCATGTACGAATACAAGCCTGCTCCGGGAATAAAAATCAGCAAAGTGGCTGGACTCGCTGATGACCTTGCGCTGGCCTTAAGGGCGCCCAGTGTTCGAATCGTGGCTCCCATACCGGGAAAAGCTGCCATTGGAATTGAGATCCCCAATAACAAGAGGGAAATGGTGTGTCTTAAGGAGCTATTTCAAAGCTCTTCTTACAGGGATTCAAGATATGACCTGCCCATTGCCCTCGGCAAGGACATCACCGGAGAACCTGTAATTGCGGATCTCACAAAGATGCCTCATCTCCTTGTGGCCGGTGCCACTGGAACAGGCAAAAGCGTCTCCCTAAACACCATGATCAACAGTCTCCTGTTCAAGGTTTCTCCGGAAATGGTCCGGTTTCTTATTATTGATCCAAAAAGAATTGAACTGTCTATATATCATGATATCCCCCATTTGCTCCATCCGGTGGTGGTCCAGCCAAAAGAGGCCACAAAGGCACTGAGATGGGCCGTGGAGGAAATGGAAAGGCGATATATGCTGCTTTCTGACAGGGGGGTCAGAAATATCAACAGCTATAACCGCAAGATTCTCAAAGGCCAAAAAAAAATAGTGACCACAGATGAGACCAAGGAGGCAGACAAGCCCCTGTACTATATCATCCTCGTCATCGATGAGTTGGCAGACTTGATGATGTCCTCCTCCAGAGACGTGGAAGAATCAATTACCCGTCTGGCCCAGATGGCCCGTGCCGCAGGCATTCATCTTATTATTGCGACACAACGCCCGTCGGTGGATGTCCTCACAGGCATTATCAAGGCCAATTTCCCGGCTCGAATCTCATTTCAGGTTGCGTCCAAGGTCGATTCAAGAACCATCCTTGATACAATGGGCGCTGAGGCACTTCTGGGTGAAGGGGACATGCTGTTCATGCCTCCCGGTGTGGGACGTCTCACGAGAATTCATGGGGCATACATCTCTGAAGAGGAAACAAAAAAGGTAACTGATTTTCTCAGGAACCAGAAGAAACCGGATTATGACCCCGGCGTTTTGTCCGGGATAGCCCGGGAAAAAGATTCAGAAGAAGAGGAAATTGAATTAGACGAAAAATATGATGACGCGTTGGAAGTCGTGTTTAAGACAGGCCAGGCGTCTATTTCCATGTTGCAGCGCAAACTCAGGGTGGGTTACAATCGTGCCGCAAGGATGATTGAGGCAATGGAAAAGGAAGGTATTGTGGGCCCTTCAGATGGAGTCCGGCCACGGGATGTTTACGGCAGGAGAGGGTAGGAATTCGGGAGTATAAGAAATCTGTGGGAAAAGACATAAAAATGACAAAAACCTTCATAATATTCAATCTCATTGTGCTTCTGTTCCATGGAAGCGCGGCGTTTGCTAAAGATGATCTATCCACTGTCCTTGAAGGAATCAAGGGAAAGTATGGAAATCTTCCCGGCCTCAGTATAGCCTATACCCGTGAAGTGATTACCAGGTCCATGTCCATGCTGGGCAATCAGGTAAAGGGAGATCTGGCCACCGGCCAGATGTTTTTCAGGCCTCCTTATTCCCTGAGGCTGGAGCAGAAAACACCAAACATCGAGACCCTTATCGCGAATGAGGAAACGCTCTGGTGGTATATCCCCGATAAAAAGCGCGCTCATAAGTACCCCTCCCAGGAGTTCGGTAAGGAGTTAAGACTTCTGAGCGATATATTCAGAGGGCTCAGCCAGGTGACGAAGAATTTTCAAATTATGATGAGCGATCAAACTGAGCAGGGAAAGTATCAGATCGAACTCATACCGGACCCTCCCTGGCAGGAAATTGATCGCATCGTCCTTACTGTAACCCATGCGTATGATATCCGGGTGGTGAATATTCACAATCAGTTAGGAACCATAACCCGGTTCACACTTGAAGGCCTGACTGTAAAGGATAACTTTGAAAAGGGTTTTTTCGAATTTATTCTCCCGGAGGGTGTCGAGCTGGTGGAGGAGAAAGGCTAAATGCTATCAAGTTGCTCGGGCTCAAGTCACCCCACTCATACTGGATAATGGCAACCATGGTGATGGCAGCGGTTTCCGACCTCAGGATCCTGTTTCCCAGTGAGACGGGAACAAAACCGGCATCCCTGGCGATCCGGATTTCTTCCTGAGTAAAACCACCTTCAGGCCCCACCATGCCTACAAATTTTTCCACCGGCGAAAATGCCTTCAGCAAGCTCTTCAAGTCTTGTGATCGTTCCTGCTCCCATAAAATGACTTTTAAGGCATCTTTCCATTTTTCTTTTGTTACCAATTCTTTAAAGGGGGAAAGGGTCTCTATTTCAGCAGGAATATTCCTGTCAGACTGCTTTGCTGAATTTTGAGCTATTTCACGCCAGTGTCGCAGCTTGCTAAGAGTCCTATCCTTTCTTAACGTGATTACTGTCCGTTCGGAAGAGAAAGGGAGAATCCGATCAACACCCAATTCCGAGGTTTTTTGAATCAGATAATCCATTTGACGTGATTTCAAAAGGGCCTGGCAGAGCATGATTTGCACTGGCGAAGGGGGAGGCTTCGGAATGGGCTTCCCAAGAACGACCTGTACTTCGCGGGGTGTAGCTGATTCTATGGTGACTTGAAAGCGAGTCCCTTTGCCGTCCATGAGAACAAAACGATCCCCGGTCTTCATTCGCAGGACTTTTGTTATATGTTTTGCCTCGGATCCTGTAATGGAGCAGGTACCGCCGCTTTCCCTTATTTCCTCAACAAAAAAGCGTCTCAATGTCTTATTCCACCACTACCTTTTCTTTGCTATCATACAGGCCCAATCTTGCTGGTATAAAATTTCTATTTCACGAAAGCGGTATTCATTAAGTGCCCCTTTTACCTCTTCAACCTGGTCCTCCAGGATACCTGAGAGAATGAGCCATCCACCAGGTTGCAGAAGGTGAGAGAAGCGGTGGAAGAGCTTAAGAATTTGTCCAAGGATCAGATTGGCAGTCAACACAGAAAATGTGCCCTTCACTTGTTCAAGGGGAGTGTTGGAAAGGTCAATGAATTCTGACAGATCATTTATTTGGATGTTACGTTCAGCCCAGCGAAGCGCTTCAGGGTCTATATCAATTGCAAGTATTTTGCTTGCCCCAAGTTGGGCGCCGTAAGTTGCCAGAATGCCGCTGCCGGTGCCCACATCGAGCATGGTCCATGTTTTGGGAAAGTGAATTTTTTCCATGGCCTCAAGGCACATTCTGGTCGTTGCATGCTGCCCGGTGCCGAAGGCAGGACCGGGGTCGATCCTGATCACATGGCCATCTACAGCATCAGGCATGGGTTCCCAGGCTGGTACGATCATGAGATTTGGCGTGACACGGTCGGCATGAAAGAACCGCCGCCAATTACGATTCCAATCCTGATCTTCTGTCTCGGTGAGTGTTAGTTCTGGAGAAGGGATCTCTGGAAATATTTCGTTCAGCTTTCCGAGAAAGACACTGATTCGCTTCCGTGTATGTACAGGATTTTTTTGAAATGGTAGATAGGCTTTCAGAGAATGACCCTGAAGGTCTTCTGAAACAATACCTGTACAACCCAGATCAAACAGGAAGGTACTTACGGACTCATGGGCAACCGGGTCTATGTCGATACAGATCTCCAGCCATCCTGGGTGTTCAGGGTTAGGAATGGGCACAGCGGTGATCACGCCTTTCGGAAGACGTAGTTGAGTTGCCCGTTAGGCAGGTTATTGACCTCCGTTTTCATCTCCATGCCCACCTGTATATCATCTTCCGGGGTATCACTGGCGATTCTTCCGAACACCTTATAGTCTCCGTAGTCTAAAAGAGCAATGGAATATGGAAGGTCGTCCCCGAATCCTACAGGGGCGTATTCCAGTTTACTGTAACTTATGAGTTTACCGTTTCCGGAGACCTCAAGCCATTCCATGTTGCTTGTAAGACACTGGTAACAGTCGGCCCTGGGCGGGAAAAAAACCAGGCCGCAATCCTTGCACCGGGTGTGCATGACCTTTCCCTTCTCCATGTAGTCGATAAAATCATTGACTTTCGATATGGAGGTAAAGCTGACGGTTCCGAATTTTTTAAAACGATCATCTACTTCTTTTTTCTTTCCCATATCATTATCTCCCAAGAATGGTGACGTTTCCGTATAACCCCACGCCGCCTATATTATGTACCAGTCCTATCTCCGGATCTTTGACCTGCATGTCGCCTGCCTCATTTCTGAGCTGGAGGACAATGGTTCTGATCTGGGACCCACCGGTCGCGCCGATGGGGTGGCCTTTGGAGAGAAGCCCTCCATCCACATTAACCGGTATGCTCCCTTCTTTGTAAGTTTCTTTGCTCTTGATGAGTTCTTTTCCTTCTCCAGGCTTTGCAAAACCCAGATTTTCGTAGGCCATCATTTCGGCAATCGTGAAACAGTCGTGAACCTCAGCCACATCGATGTCTTTCGGAGTAACCCCCGCCATCTCGTATGCCTGCTTTCCGGCCTGCTCGCCTACGGTTAATCCAGTAAAAAGGTCCCTGCCCGCCATATTTACCGCATTTGAAGCAGCACCAACGCCCAGGATCCAGACCGGTTTTTTACAAAAGGCTTTTGCCCTCTCTTCGCTGGCTACAATGACGCAGGAGCTTCCGTCAGCATTTGCACAGCAGTCTCCCACACGAAGTGGGCTTGCAACCGGATTGGACATGGGGCTCTCAGGGTCTGAGAACATCTCAAAGGTCACGGGTTTGCGATACACGGCCTTTTCGTTGATCTGACCATAGGTGGCCGCCTTCACCCTGATAAGGGCCAGGTCATCGTGTGTTGTTCCATATTTGGCCATGTGGGCCCTGGCATACATGGCATAATAGGCAGGCATCATGGTTCCGAAAGGGCTTTCCCACTGGATATCAGCTCCACGGCCCATCCTCTCCTGTGATTCTGCCGAGGAAATCTCTGACATTTTTTGGAAACCGATAACCGCTATTACATCATGAAGCCCCGACTTTATCAGTGAGTATGCCAGCTTCAGTCCTGTGCTGCTCGAAGAACACAATGTTTCCACATAAAATGTTGGTTGAGGGGTTAGACCGAAATATTCAGCAAATACACCAGCAGGCGAGCGTTGTTTGTCATATTCCGGGGCTGAGCATATGACAGATGCATCGATGTCTTTTGTGGTAATCTGGGCATCCTGCATGCATTCTTTGAATCCATCGAATGCCAGCTCTCTGATGGAGCCGGGATATCCCCGTACAAAGGCGCTTTGTCCGACCCCTATGATTCCTACCTTTCCCATAAGTGACCTCCTGAAAAAATTGTGTTATATTGAGCGTAAGTTATTAAAAAGCTGTGCAAATTATGAAATGTTCTAACTTGCTTCTATTGCATACAAACGGATCAAAAGTATAAGGAAAGAATAATAAGGGGTCAAGAGAAAAGGAGAAATAGATTTTGTGTTTTTTTTGTTGAATCTTGAGGCGTTTTGGTATATATTTGACAATATTAAACATAAAAAGGCTCTTGAAAATTTTTTATGGAGATTCTTGTCGGGAGGGCGAAGTATAGCAAAGATCCTCAATTTTACAGCAATAGCAGGCCTGGATGAAAAGCAAGATTATATATAACATAGCCGATGAAGAGTCCTATCATGATGGCCAGATCATCTTCAACGAGGGTAGTTCAGGGGACTGGATCTATGTGATTCTTTCCGGTGCCGTGGAAATCTCCAAGATGGTTCAGGGTCAGAAGCATGTTATTGCTATACTGAAAGAGGGTGAGGTATTTGGAGAGCTCGGATTTGTAGGAGTGACAAAGCGAACTGCCACGGCACGGGCAATTGGGCAGACAACGGTCGGTATTATTGACCGGGAATTTCTTGAAAAGGAGTACAACCAGCTTTCCGGCCAGTTCAGGAGTATTGTTGAAGTAATAACCCTCAGGTTCAAAGAGATGCTCGACAAGAGCTGTGCCGCTACCAAGCGGACAGCGCCACGGATTGAGAGGGCTTTGTCTCTGGTATTCAAAGATCGTGAAGCCTTCTTTCGAGCTTACACCGGCAATGTGAGTGCCGGAGGTCTTTTTATAAAAACGGAAAACCCCCTGATTATCGGGGATCAGCTCTTAATCAAATTGCAGCTCCCTGGCGTGTCTGATCCCTTACAGATCAAATGCGAAGTGGCCTGGGCTCGAACAAAACAACAGGGTCAACCGGGCCGACCATCAGGAATGGGGGTTAAGTTCACCCAAATTTCAAATAGGGATCACCGGGTCTTGAAACAATACCTCTCAAGTATCAAGGAGGACATATGAGGTGATATAGGCGGGGTGATGTCTCATCTTGTCATGTCATCATATACAAGGTCCAGCGCCCTCTGAATTCCGGCTGTCGGGATGATACTACAGCCCTTAGCGGGCCGTATATGCCACAGCTTTTCCTTCCTGACAATTTCAATCCAGAAATCCTGTACCAGGTTGTCCTCCCCAACTACAGATCTTACCATCCCCTTTTGCTGTTTTGGGTCGTATAAGGTTTCCTTAAACTCCACCATTATCCGGCCCCGTCTTTCGGGGGGATCAAAGCACTCCGGGTCAAAACGGTCCACACGATATGTTATCAAACTCATATCCTCCTTTAACGGGATTTTAATGTGCTGGCGTTTGGTCAGCCTCAGTTCATAGAACTTTTCCTGTCCCGAGGCATACCATTTCCGTTCATACTTTGTTGAAAACCTGGGAGATACCATTTTTGAGCGGGCTTCAAATCCAGTACCGGAAAGCTGAGATAATATCCATTCAAAGTAAGACCGTGAATCTGTAACAACCAATACCTCACCGTCATCCGCAATCCGGCTGTTTATGAGCTTTAGAAAGGCGTGTGAAAACAGGCGAAATTTAACGTGTCTTTTTTTTGGCCATGGACAGGGAAAAAGAGAACAGGCGCTTCGCAACGACTTTTCCAAAAAACCCCTTTCAAGGGCAACCCGTACGTCTGCCTGCATAACTCTGACATTTTTCACGCCTGCCAGGGTAATCTTTCTGAGCGCGCGCCGGATAAAAACCCATCCCAGTTCAATACCCACAAAGTCTTTCTCAGGATGTGCCTGGGCCTGTTGGACCAGGAAATCTCCAAGACCAAAACCTATCTCAACCTCAAGTTCGGCCGAGCGCCCGAATTTTTTAGGCCATTCAACGGGGTGCTTTTCTTTCATCCAGGGAATGAAAGGATTGAGAGAAAGATAGGGTGATTTCATTTTTTATGTTTATAATTCCTGTATTTCTTGATAAGAGAGCCTATCATAAACAAAAATGGCGTAATGGAAAGGAGAAAGATATGGTATCTAAGAGCTCTGAAGCAAGAGAAAATCAAAAGGAGTATTGGGGAAGCAAGCTGAATCAGCGCTTGTCGTTTTTGACTGAAAAGGGTCTCGATCCCGGCAAAATCGCTAAAGACGGCACTGTCCGGAAGTTACGGGCAAAAATGAGGGAAACAGGAAGCAGGCTGAGGACAATTGCCAGCCAGGAAAAGAAGGTGGAGGAAATGGCCAGAATCAAAGCTGAAAAGGCGGCCGTTCCTAAGGAAGAAAAGGTAAAAAAGAAAAAAGAGGCTGGAAAGACCCCTGAGGAGAGTAAGCGACAGCAGAAAAAAAGCAAAAAACAGGCGAGTAAGAGCAAGGAGTAGAGCCACGGAAATTGACTTTTGATATCCCCGACTTAATTTATCCGCTGAGGTGGTCGTTCCACACAGGATTTTCGGAGGACTAAGATAAGCTATGGAATGCGCTGTTGAAAGTGAAGGAATGCATTACGAGGGGAACTGTATCAGGCCGCCCAGTGAGGCATATAGTATCCTGCTTCAGGTGACTGTGGGTTGTTCCCACAATAAGTGTACATTTTGCGGCACTTACACGGGCAAGAGATTTAGAATCAAGGAAGACCGTATCATTCTAAATGATATCCTGTTCGCCTCCAAGTACATGAAACGCCAGGACAGGGTGTTTCTTATGGACGGAGATGCCCTGATCATACCACAGCAAAGGTTAATGTGGATTCTTGACCGCATCCGTGAGCATCTCCCCTGGGTTAGAAGGGTTGGGGCCTATGCGAACGCCAAGAGCATCAAGATGAAATCCCCGGAGGAATTGATCCAGTTGAAGAAAAACGGGCTCGGCATTCTCTACCTCGGGGTGGAAACCGGGGATGCAGAGCTACTCAGGGAAATCCGTAAAGGAACCAGCGCTGAGCACCTCATCAACATGGGAAGGAAGGTAAGGGATGCCGGCATCAAGCTTTCAGTGACGGTTTTATTAGGTATTGCCGGAAGGGAGAGATCACTTGAACACGCCAGGGCAACCGGCGAGCTCCTGAGTGCCATGGATCCTAATTATGTGGGGGCTCTTACGGTGATGTTGATACCAGGTACCCCTCTTCATGAGGATTTCACGAGTGGCAAGTTTGAACTGCCGGACGAAACGGGGTTCTTGTTGGAACTGAGGGAAATGATTGCGCACACCAACTTGAGCAGGGGCCTGTTTTTTTCAAACCATGCCTCAAACTATCTTCCAGTAAAAGCCAGGCTGCCAAAAGGCAAGCAACAGGCCCTTGATCAGATAGACGGCGCCCTCAGAGGTGACATAGGTCTTAGACCCGAATGGATGAGAGCGCTCTAAGCTCCTCCCCCCTTGGCGCTCTCCAGAATAGTATAGATGTCTTCGGGGATATCGATGGCCTTGAAATTTTTGGGGTCGGAGACATCAAGGCAGATCCTGTTCTCGTATCCCTCCACCATCAGC
>JAKLQB010000574.1 GCA_022013615.1 Desulfobacterales bacterium
CTGTGCAGTCCTGGGCCATGCCCACACCCAGTTTACCCGATAACCTTGCAGACAGGTCCTTTCCCTCAGCAGATGCCCCCAGCAATAATATGGCCGGATCATCGGCCTTGACCAACTCGGAAATGACTGAAGCATAGGCATCAGTCGTATAGGCCTCCAGCCTTGGATCGTCTGCTACTAAAACCTTATCAGCGCCATAATTGCCCAACTCTGCTGCCTTTTCCTTGATACTGGAGCCAAGCAAGAGGACCGTTAAGTCCTGGCCTAATGCATCAGCAAGGCGTCTTCCTTCACTGATTATTTCATATGTAATCTTTCGGATCTCTCCACCTCTTTGCTCTGCAATTGTCCAAACTCCCTGTGCCATATCTTAAATCTCCTTATTCTTAAAAGATTCTAAGTTTCTACAATTTAGTGAAATATTGGATGCTGCCATCCACATGGGAAAATGGAATGGTGGAATTATGGAATAGTGGGTTTGAAAGCGGAAAAGATCTTAGCCCTCTTTTCTCTGTACCCAGCAATCCAATATTCCAGTATTCCAATCAAATTACCTTAGCTTCATCATGGAGCAGTTTGGCCAATCCAGCCGCCTTTTCCTGTGGCGTCTCCCCTTCAACAATCTTCCCTGCTTTTCTCGCCGGCGGTGGCGTTATCTCCAGGACCTTCACTTTTCTTGCGCCTTCCCCAAATTCCGCCGCATCCAGCCCAAGATCAGAAAGAGTCTTTGCATCAAACGGTTTCTTCTTGGCCTTCATAATCCCGGGAAGAGAGGCGTATCTCGGTTCATTCAATCCTTTTTGGGCAGTAATAAGAGCAGGTAAGGGCGATTCAATAACGAGTATGCTTCCCTCTATGGGCCTGTTTACCTTTACGGACTTACCATCCTCAGCCACTTCTACTTTATCAATCACTGAAAGCTGTGGGATATCCAGAAGCTCCGCGATGTTTGCCCCCACAACACCCATATCATCATCCACGCCCCTCTGGCCGGAAAAAATGAGGTCATAGTCAAGCTCCTTTATGGCCGCGGCAACGGCCTTTGCCACAGAAAGGGAATCGCTTCCCTCTAAAGCTTCGTCACTGACAAGTATGCCCTTATCAGCCCCCATGGCCAGAGCAGTGCGAATGGATTCTGTCACTCTTTTAGGACCAAGGCCCACTACAGTGACCTCACCTCCAAATTTCTCCTTGATGCGCAAGGCCTCTTCCACACCATATTCATCATAAGGATTCATCACAAATTTGATGTCATCGGTTACAATGGATTTCCCGTCCGACCTTACTTTGATCTGGGTCTCCGTATCCGGCACCTGTTTTAAGCAAACAATAATATTCACTTTTTCCTCCTTTCACCCATATGTTTTTGGTTACATAAGCATCAACCCTGAATCCCATTTAAAAAATATTCACTAATCTGCTTCGCAGCAGTTTTAATATCATACTGCTTGCGACTTGACAATACCCAGAACCTGGACATTTCATCTAAGGCCCCAAAAAATGCCCTTTTGGCCACCCCCGGAATCACCTCTTTTTTGAAGACTCCGTTTTCCTGGCCTTCCCGAATAATATCCCCAATTAAATCCAGGTACTGGACAAATTTTTCATTGTTGTATTCCTTCATGAACTTACTGCTCTGCCGGACTTCCACCTGGATAATCTCCGCCATATTCGGATTCTGTTCAATCAATTGCAAGTGGATTAATGCAAATTTCTCAAGCTTTTTGACAGGATCATCCTCTCTTGAGATCTGGTCAACCATGTTGTCAAGCACGATCTGCATCTGCTCCTCGAATAGTGAAATTAAGATATCATCCTTATTTTCAAAGTAGATATAGATAGTCCCATCGGCCACCTGTGCCTCCATGGCAATTTCGGATATCCTGGTCTTATAAAAGCCCTTTCTGGCAAACATCTTGGTGGCTGCCTGTATGATTCTGTAATATTTTTCAGTATTTTTCTTTTTGCTCATCATTGAAACCCTTAGTGAATGATTATTCATTCACCTGATTTGATAGCATCGCATTCAGGCTGTGTCAAGGTTTTTTTGTATTGAATGTTATTGTGGTAAATGGGCATTTTTTTTACTTGACATTTTGGATAATTTTATAGCTAAATAGTAGCTATTTTGTGGCTACATCACACTTATAAGTCAATTAATAAATATACCCTTGCTTTTTGCCTTAATAACCTAACAATGCAGAAAGCTAAAACCTCTAACCTGAAATAATCGGAGGAAAAAATGCACAAGTTACTTACAGACACGCCGGGTAAGGAAATGCTCCTTCTTGGTAACGAGGCCATTGCCCGAGGCGCCCTGGAAGCAGGGGTATCCTTTGCCACTTGCTATCCTGGAACGCCTTCTTCCGAAATTCCGGAAAACTTCTTTAAAATCAGCCAGGAGACGGACCTTTACTTTGAATATTCAACCAATGAAAAGGTCGCCATGGAGGTGGGCGCAGGTGCTGCCGTCTCCGGCCTGAGAACCATGGTGACCCTGAAACACGTGGGGCTCAATGTGGCGGCAGACCCCTTGATGACCCTTGCTTACACTGGAATCAAAGGGGGCATGGTCATCATCAATGCAGATGATCCTTCTCTGTTTTCAAGCCAGAATGAGCAGGACAACCGTTATTATGCGCGGCTTTCCGGATTGCCCATGCTGGAGCCGACCAATGTCCAGGAGATGAAGGACATGACCATCGCCGCCTTTGATCTATCAGAGGAACTGGCACTTCCGGTGATCATAAGGACAACAACCCGTTTAAATCACATCAGGGCGGCTGTGGAGCTTGGCGAACTGAAACCGGTTAAGACCAAGGACACGTTCCAGAAAAATCCCTTCCACTTTGTGTGCGTACCGGCAGTGTCCCGGAACCTTCACAAACTCCTTTTGGAAAAATATGATAAGGCATTGGAAAAGTCCGAAAATTTGCCACACAACCAGATAATCGGTGACGGGAAGTGGGGGATTGTGGCCAATGGGGTGAGCTTTAATTATGTGAGGGATGCTGTTTCAGATCTCGGGATAGGTGACAAGGTGAGCATCCTGAAGCTTGGGTTTTCATGGCCCATGCCAAAGGATCTATGCTCCCGCTTTCTGAAACATGTAGACAAGGTCCTTGTGGTTGAAGAGTTAGAACCGGTGAACGAAAATGACCTTAAAGCTATTGCTCAGGAAAGCGGAATCACCACGCCTATCAAAGGAAAGGGCGTAAGCGGACTCTCCCGGCTCTTTGAGTATGATCCCGGTTTGGTGCGTAAGGCTATTGCCGAATACTTTGGCCTGGATTACACCGCGCCTGAAATGACTGACCTGTCAGATTTACCTGCACTCCCGGGAAGACCGCCGAATCTCTGCGCCGGATGCCCTCACAGGGCTACCTA
>JAKLQB010000575.1 GCA_022013615.1 Desulfobacterales bacterium
AATAGGGCCCAGGGGTTCTGTTACGCTTTTTAACACTCCGTACCCCATCTCGGCTGCCAGAGTTAAGTAAGGCAGAAAAAGCAACACCAGGCCTGTTCCAAACAAAAGAACAACAAAAGTAAAACTGAAGATTACTCCGATGTCCCGGTAGCCTGAAAGATAATCCCTCTGGCCGCTGCCCCGATTCCGGGCCAGGCCAATAGCCGTCAGACCAAAAACAAAACAAGGAAAGAGCAAGAGTTCAGTGGTGGGATCCCGTACTTCTATACCACCCTTCACCCGCATAAGTAACTCTATCAGTAAAAGTAAAAAGAAGGCGGCAACACCCAGGTCAAAGCGGGAGCAAATAGTGAGGTGCGATGTTGATCTCCTTGCCAGTGTCACTCCTCCAATCCAGAACACAAGCACCCAGAAAAGAATTAGGAAAAGGATAAGCCATTCCAGTGGTTCCCTCGGCCTCTTGAAGAAATCAATAACCCATTCATTATTTAAAAAAGGTTCTGACCGGTAGTTAAAGACATAAATGAGCCTTAAGGAAGCGAGTATAAAACCCAACACCTGCAGCCCTATGATCTGGATTACTCTCCAACCCCTTCCCTGAGCAGCAGCGGTAAAGATCGCTGCCAGTGCAAGCGTACCAATTGCTTCCGGTAAAGGGAAAGGCCTGTGAACTGAACAAGTCATAATAAAGGCAGCCCATGCATAGAGCCAGGCCAGTTCCATGCCACTGCAGGCCAAAATCAAAAGGTATAATCCTCTGCGCACTTTGTTTCTCTGCGGTGAATGTTTATAATATTGCATCCAGGCTATAAGTCTTACCCCCAATTTCACTGTCATTTTCTCTGGGAGGGGACTGGTGCTGGCAAACGATAGAAACCATTGGTATCTTGAACCGGGCTAAGAATTCACTTGTGGCAATGGCCGTATCATTTTTTTCATATGAGAAGTAAACACAACTGAGATCCCGGGGCAGCTCTAATCCGTGTTTTAGGAGATTCACCAGGTCGCCCTTTGATTCCATTTGTAACCTGGCTAAAATCTCAAGAATGTCAGACAACTGCTGAGGAGTTCTGGCTATTGGCAGAACTGATAGATTTGCTCCGGAGATGAGACCATTGGTCGCCAATCCCAGGGCGTAGCCCTGGCTGTCCAATTGCACAGCGAGGGATGCCACTATTTCAAGGGTACGTTCAAAACTCTCTTCCATGTTACTGCTGGCGAACTGGTCCACCTCCACGATTAGCAATACCTTTACTTGTGTCGTAGGTTCACAGACCTTTTGCTCCAACCGGTTATGGCGCGCACTGGCCTTCCAGTGGATATATCTGGCAGGCTGCCAGGGTTGATATTCCCTGGTGCCAAGAATATATATGGGGTCCTGCACAGGGCTCTTTGCTCCCGGGGAACCAAAAAGCTCCCTCCTGGGTATGGAAAAGGTCTTCAACGGTACAAGCCGTGGATAGACAATCACATAAATGGACTCGGTCACTTCCTTTTCCTGTGTAAAGAACCCTAAAAGATCCCCTGCCATTAGATTGGGAGGGCCTATTCTATGCCATCCTCGCCGTTTAGCAGTTAACTCCCACTGCAGGCTGACTCTCTGGTACCATAATAGCCCGCTTTCTTTTGTTAGCGATGTGTCGCTACCGGAGGGGTGGAGTGAACCATGTACAGGCACCTTCATCCTGACCCAGATCGGCAGAAACTTTGAGTTCTCCACCCTTACGTTTAAGGTGATTGTTTCCCCGGGAAAGGCTCTCATCTTATCAACCACCGAATGGCATTTTATCCCGGCAAGACTTGATTTGCTCCATATTTTTGCTCCTTTAACCGTAACCAGAACAAGGAGAGTCAAAACTGTCAGGCCCCATTGCCTGTTTAATAAAGCAATAAAAAGAAATAAGCCCACAAAAAACTGCATCAGCGGGATAACAAAAAGAGTCGGCAGTCTTTCTTCATATTCATGCATCAGTATCACCTCATCCGGTAGGAGCGGGGCACGGGAACGTCAAAGTAGAATGTAACTTGGCCAAATGGAGGTACTTTCAAGACGACTAAACCCGAAATACGAATATCGAAATATGAAACAATTTCAAAATCCAAATTTCAAATGACCAAAACATTTCCGTTAGTTACACCGCATTCGTTTGAACCGTGGAAAATATCCCTTGTTTCGAATTTAGGGTTTTGGACATTCGTATTTGTCTCGAATTTCGTGCTTCGAGTTTCGAATTTTAGAGAAGATAATTTATTCAAAATATGATTCTGATTCAATTAGTTACTGTTCGAAGTGGCTTAGCCCTAAGGCAGGGGCACCGGCACCTGAGCTACGATCTCTTCAATAAAATGCTCTGGTGTTTGGCTCCGCAATCGCTCCTCGGTTTTAAGAATCAAGCGGTGAGCAAGAACAGGGGAGGCCAAATACTTTATGTCATCGGGCAGCACATATTCGCGCCCCCGCAGTGCAGCCAGGGCCTGACCAGCACGCATTAAACCCATAGAGCCCCGGGGGCTGGCCCCGAAACGAAGATGCTTGCTATTGCGCGTGGCATGTACAATATCTGTTATATATTCCCGCACCGGAGAGGAGATCCGAATCCGTTTTCGGGCATGTTGCAGGTCAATAATCTGCCCAGGAGTTGCCACGGCCTCCAGCTCCAGCAAAGGGTCCTCTTCTTGAAAACGCTCCAGGATGGAAATCTCTTCATTTTTGTCGGGATAACCTATATGTATTTTTAAGAGAAACCTGTCCAACTGTGCTTCGGGCAGGGGAAAAGTTCCTTCCAGCTCAATTGGATTCTGGGTAGCCATAACAAAAAAAGGCGCAGGCAGGGGCAGTGTCTCTCCGTCTACAGTTACCTGGCGCTCCTCCATGCTTTCCAGAAGACTCGACTGGGTCCGGGGAACAGTACGGTTTATCTCATCGGCCAGGAGGATATTGGTTATCACCGGCCCGGGCTGGAATTTGAATTGACCGGTTTTCTGATTATAGACATTAAAACCGGTAATATCTGCAGGCAATAGATCCGGCGTAAACTGGACCCTTGTAAATGATCCGCTAATGCTCCTGGCAAGTGATTTGGCCAAAAGAGTCTTACCCACCCCCGGTACATCTTCCAAAAGGATGTGTCCCTCACCCAGAAGACCCACCAGCAGCAGTTCAATGGGGCGGGATTTCCCCACAAATACGCGAGATATGTTTTCTATTATTTTTTTACATAAAATGAAATCCAAGATGACCTCCCCAGAATTCTCGCTCCTTCCTGCAAGACAGACAACAGATAACAGTGAGCGGTGAACGGTTACACATTTTGCTATTTTATAGGCTGATTTGAGGAACGAAACCCAACGTTTGAACTATCGGCTGTCTTTTTGTCAAAGCCACCTTTCTCATCACGGGCCATGATTCTTATCTTTAACCTTTCAAACAGCCTCCAGCGAACAAGTTGATCCAGGTAGGAGTAAATCACCGGGACCACCGCCAGGGTCAGAAATGTGGAGGAGACCATACCACCTGCTATGGCAACAGCCATAGGCTGGCGACTCTCGCTTCCTACCCCCACTCCCAGCGCTACAGGGAAGACCCCGGCAATTGTGGAGACGGCTGTCATAAGGATGGGCCGGAGTCTTGTGCCTCCTGCTTCCACCAGGGCATCGTGGACTCTCGCCCCCCTGGCGCGAAGCTGGTTGGTATAATCGATGAGAAGTATCCCATTTTTCGTGACCAGTCCCACTAGAAGTATGAGGCTGATCATGGAATAGAGATTGAATGTGTTGCCAAGCAGATAAAGCAGGCCAAAGGCCCCGATAAATGAAAGTGGAACCCCAGTCATGATGGCAAAGGGCTGTGTGAAGCTTTCAAACTGGGCTCCAAGTATCATGTAAGTGACGATAATCGCAAGTATGAATGCAAAGGCAATATATTGACCTGTTTCAGCAAATGCCTCCGCCCTTCCGGAGAACTGGCCCGAATAACCATCGGGAAGGAACTCACCGGCTATCCTCTGGACTTCCGGCATGGCATCGCCAAGGAGCTTTCCTTCAAGATTCGCATAAATGGTGGCAGAGCGCTGTCGGTCCCGGCGGTTTATGACGTTGGGGCCCACACCGGTCTCAATGCTGGCAAAATTTGTGATATCCGTCAGGTTTCCGCTTGATGAGCGGATCCAGATCCGCTGAACATCTTCTGGTATCAGGCGCTGATCCTTCATAAGTCTCACGCGGATGTCATAACTTTTCCCCCCTTCTTTGTAATCGGCCGCTTTCACGCCTCCGAGGAGCGCTCCCACGGCAGAGGCAACGCTCTGAACGCTGACCCCTGCATCCGCTGCCTTTTCCCGGTCTATCTTGACACGTACCTCGGGCTTGCCGATTTCGAGATCTCGGGTGACCCCTACATATCCTGGGGTCTCCGCCAATTTATCCATAATAGCAAGAGAATAGCGGTCGATTAAGCTAATATCCGGCCCCTGTATAACAAGCTGAATGTCTTCGTTCCGCGCTCTTCCACCCAGAGGTGAGAGGTCGGAAACGTTGCCCCGGACATCCGGGAGTTCCCGGAGCATGCCCCGTATTTCCGACTGAAGCTCCTTCTGAGTCCGTATCCGCTCATTTTTTGAAACCAGTGTTACAATGGCAACCCCCTTGTTTGAGCTCCCTGTCCCCGCTATGGAGATAAAATGTTTGATTTCAGGAATTTCTCGAAGTCTGTTCTCTAACCGGTGCATGATCTCATCTGTTTTATCGATGGAATATGAAAGAGGTGTTTCAAGACGAACTATGAATTGACTCTGATCCTCGGCCGTAATAAACTCCTTGCCAACAAGATTGAAGATCCAGCCGCCAAAAAGGAGAGCCAGTACGGCCAGGAGCAAAACGAAAAAACGGTGCCGCAGGAACCAGCTAAGCAGTCTCCGATACAGAGAAGAAAGCCCTGTCATTATGCGGTTGAACACCCTGAAGGTCTTCTCCCCGTTACCCCCAAGTGTCAGAAAGCGCGAGGAGAGCATGGGGACGACTGTAAGACCAACAAGAAGAGAACAGGCCACTGCAAAGGCCATGGTAATAGCGAACTGGAAGAAGAAACGCCCCACCATTCCCCCCATAAATGCCACCGGTATGAAAACGCCTGCCAGGGTCATGGTGGCAGCCACAATAGCAAAAGCCACTTCAGAGGATCCTTCAAAGGCGGCCTTCATCGGGCCTTTGCCCAGGGCCGAGCGATGCCGGAAGATGTTCTCCACCATAACGATGGCGTCGTCAATGACAAGGCCCACTGCCGTGACCAGGGCAAGCATGGTCATGTTGTTGAGGGTTAGGCCCATGGCATAGATACACGCAAAGGTGGCAATGATGGAAGTGGGAATGGCGAGAGCGCTGATGAGCGTGGTCCGGATGTTTTGAAGGAAAAGGAGAATAACCAAAGCGGCCATTATTGCTCCTATGAGGAGTTGGAATTTAATCTCATCTATAGACTCCTCAATGAATCGGGTGCTGTCCGAGGCAATCTGGATGTGCATGCCTTCGGCAAGGCTTCTGCGAATCTCGGGCAGTGCAGCCCTGACCTTTTTTGCGATGGCAACTTCGTTGGCGCCGGAACGGGGCGCTACCCCCAGGTTCACGGTTTTTTCCACGCCCTGTCTCGTTGTGAACCTTGCGACGCCCATGCTTTCTTCCCGGCCTGCCTGTGCATTTCCAAGGAGCCCCAGGCGAATGGGGGTCCCGTTGCGGTAGGCTACGATCAGATTATTAAAGGCCTCCGGACTTTCAAACTCCCCCATGGTACGGATTAGAAACTCTTTTTCGCGCGATTCCACCTTCCCGCCCGGAATTTCTATATGCTGCAGGCGGATCGCGTTAATAACCTCATCGACACCGATGTTGTAGGCCGCAAGGCGTTCCCGGTAGAGCCAGATCTGGACCTCTTTTTCTCGGCCCCCTAACATGCGCACCTCTCCCACCCCCTGAATTTTCTGAAGTAGAGGACGGATCTGGTCATTGGCAATTCTTGTCACCTCTTCGATAGATTGCTGCCCGGTGATCGCAAGATACATAATAGGCTGGGCATTTATGTCCAGCTTATCGATCACCGGGACATCGGCATCTTCCGGCAGGTTCCGGAGACGCGCTGATATTTTATCCCGCACCTCCTGAGCATCTACGTCCAGGTCTTTTGTGAGTTCAAATTCAATGGTAATACTTGAACTGCCCTGCATACTCTGAGAGGTGATGTGTTTGATGCCGCTCACAGAACTTATGGCATCTTCAATTTCATCTGTAATTTCGTTGTCAATTTCTTCTGGGCGCGCATTTTCCCAGTTAGTCGTGACTGTCACCATGGGAAAGTCCACGTCAGGATACAGGGATATCCCCAGGCGACCGATGCCGATCAGGCCGAACACGACCAGGGCAGCTACCATCATGCTGGCCGCTACAGGACGTTTTATGGAAAAGTCAGATAAGAACATGATATCCCCCGTGGATAGATGACACGGAAATACTGTGGCTTTTTGAAGTCAAACTGACCGAGGGTAAGCCCTCCATACCCGTCTATTTATCTGCCGGTTTTTTTTGTTGAGCAGTAACTTTCATCCCGTCCTTTACTGCGAATTTTCCTTCCAGGATCAAGGTTGATCCTTCAGGAATCCTGGCATCGAGGACTTCCGCCCAATCTTTTGTGATTTTTCCAAGTCTGACAGGCACCTTACGAGCGATATCCTCTTCCACAATGTAAACATAGCTTTCTCCCTCGATCTGGATGACGCTTTCCCAGGGAATTGTGATGGCGTTTTCGTGGACTTCTATAATCATTTCTACCCGTGCAAACATGCCCGGGTTGAGCAGGGGCCTGTTATTTTTCACCAGTGCCTTCACCTGAAAGGCGCGCGTATTAACTTCGACCTGTGGAGATATAAAGGAAACAATCCCCTTGAAAGAACGATTCGGGTAAGGGTCAAGGTTCAGGACAACCCCATGACCGGTAGACAGCCGCGTTTTGAATTTTTCAGGGACCTGAAACGTGATTTCAAGAGGATCTAAATCAATAACTTGTACCACCGGTTCTCCTACCTTTAGATAGTGTCCTACTGAAAAGGTTCGGGCACCTGCAATACCTGTAAAGGGCGCCCGTATGACCGTATAGGAGAGAAACTCTTTCTGTCGCACCAGGTCAGCCTGGGCCTGAATGATCTGTGCCTCGATCTCATTGATTTCACTTTCGAGATCGTCAAACCGCTGACGAGAAATCACATTTCGCTCGACCAATGGGCGGTTTCGTTCGAGAGTGCGCTGCTTATTCTCAAGTCGAATCTGAAGTTGGTTGATGTGTGCCTTTAGATTTTGGATTTCTGCCCTTATCTTCGCATCATCCAATGTGACAAGGACTTCGCCCTTCTTGACCTCCTTACCTTCTTTAAAAAGGATTTCATTAACACGCCCTTCAATTTCAGAGCGTATAGTCACTTCCTGGCTTGCCTTCAGTGTCCCAACCTGATTGAGGATGTATTCCACTTTACGGGTGGAGGCCTTATCCGTGATGACCGGGACAGGTCGTTCTATTTTCTTAGTTTCCTCTTTTTTCTCAGTGCAACCGGGGAAAAGGACCAAAAAAATGAAGATCGATCCCAGGAGATAGGAAGTTTTCACAGGTCGATTATTCATGGTTGCTGATCTCCTTCTATAAACTCATCTATATTTTTATCTGGCAAGCCCGTGGCGGCAAAAATTTAAGACGTCTGATGCCAGTTCCGGCATAGGAAGAGGTCCCAGCATTTGGAGCCTGCTTATGCCATTGAGCATCCCCCTGAGTATGGAGGCAGTCTTTTCCGGCGAAAGCTCTCGGATAGAGCCGTCTCTTTGGCCTCGTTCTATACATTTACTCATGATATCCAACGTTCGAGCTGAACGACTGGCTATGATCTCCCTGGCGGGCATACCAGGTTCCATTAAACTAAAGGGAAAATCGCGTATTATTACTAAAAACTCCCTTGATCTCTCTTCGCTAAAACGAAAATGAAAAGAGATTGTATTCTCAATTGCCTCAAGACCGGTTTTTGCTTTTTTTGTGATATCTTCAATCCTGTCGATGTATGTATCGATCATTTCCTCCATAATGTGGAGAAAAATCCCTTCTTTGTTTTTATAATGATGAAAAATAAGACCTTCCGCAACGCCTGCCCTTTTCGCCACCGCAGAGGTAGGAGTGGCGCTGAAACCCCTTTCAGCAAAAAGGTGTATAGCTGCTTTTAGAATAGCTTCTTTGCGGGTCATTAGATGCCTCTCCTGCTGATCTTCGCAAATCGATATTGCTAATTAGCATTGCATGTTCAAATGATTGAGTATTCACTCAACAAATTATAATGTCGGCCGTATCAAGTCAAACTAATTATTTTCAAAAAAAAGTTTGAGTTTGCCGCCCCAACCCAACTGAAACAGCACCCTTACACGCCTCCCATTACATTTAGTGCCCAAACATTTCTTTCCTTGACATTTTAGCTCCAAACTATAAAATACCATATAAGATATTTTAGATACCGTATATGGTGCTCATGAATGATGAGGAAAAAATCAGCCAGTGCCCCTGCAGTAGATCGCGCACTTGATGTGATTGAACTTTTAGCTGCAAGTGATAGGGATTTGGCCCTTTCGGAGATTTTGAAAAGGGTTAATATTCCGAGACAGTCCCTTATCAGGATATTGAATACGTTATGTGACAGGGGGATATTGGACAGGGCAGAGAAAAGAGGATTTTACAGGCTGGGGATGAAGCTTTTGTATTTGGGAAACAGGCTCCAGGACAAGATAGCGCTTCGTGCTGTAGCATGGCCGTTCATGCAGGAATTGGCGGAAAAGACCCACAAGACCATTGAACTGTCAACCCTGGATCGAGATCAATTAATACTGATCGAGCAGATTGAGGGTAGCGAGGGGGTCCGGCTATATTCCAGGGTAGGAAGTGTCTATCCTTATTTTCATGCGGTAGCTGCTGGAAAAATATATTTGGCCCACATGGAGCCGGATAAGAGAGAGAATGTACTGGATAGAATCGGACTTCCTGTTGTCACGGAATATACTATAACCGAATTAAAAAAACTGGAAGAAGAACTATTGATAGTAAAAAAGAGTGGCTTTGCCTTTGAGGACCAGGAATTAAGAAAAGGTGTTCGAAGGGTAGTTGCTCCAATTTATGATTTTCGCGACAACCTGGCTGGATGCATAGGGGTTGCAGCCACACTTTTTAGCCTGGAATTGGAGGATAGAGAATATTTAGGCCGAATGGTTAAAGAAATGGCCAACCGAATTTCTTACAAAATGGGTAAAAGGGAAGAGGTATAGGTTCATACAAAGCCATTGAAAGGCGGGTGATAACTGATGGGTGGGTATAAAATGATTACTACGGATATAACTGTTAGATTTAGAGATGTTGACTCGATGGGACACGTGAATAATGCTGTCTTCTTTACCTATTTTGAGGAAGGTAGGAAGGAATTTGTAGGGAGCTTATTTAACATTGTAGAGCCCGGAGATTATAGTTTCATCCTGGCGAGCATCAGTTGTGATTTTTTAAGACCTGTAAAATTAGGGAATTCAATTACCGTGCAATTATGGGTCGGCGATATTGGGGAAAAGAGGTTTAATCTGGAATACAGGTTGGTTGATACAGGGGATGAATCTATTGTTTACGCTAAGGGCCGATCTGTGCAGGTGTTTTTCGATTATGAGAAAAACAAAACGGTTACAATTCCGAAATATTTTTTGGAAAAGATATCAGATTTAAGAAAACGGTCTTAAAATGAGACAATTTTTTTACCCTTCAAGCATCGCAGTTTTTGGCGTAGCGGACAATACCAGAAACCTCGCCAAAAATATTATATCCAATTGTCTGGAGATGGGTTTTGCCGGAGAGATTTATCCTGTAGGGAGGGAGCCTGGTGAAGTATATGGAAAGGAGATCATAACGAATCCCCGGTCTTTGTCCGAGGGAATCGAACTGGCTGTGATCCTGGTTCCGGCCAGGTTTGTGGCTGATACATTAGATATTTGTGGACAAAAAGGGATACTTCACGCCATTATCTCCACAGGGGGCTTCAGGGAATTTAGCGAAGAAAGCAATCAGGCAGAGAAAGACGTACTTGCTGCTGCTAAACGATATGGTATCCGGTTCATAGGACCGAACTGTATTGGTGTAATATGCACCGGTTCAGGCCTTTGTACACCCTTCAATCCACTACAGCCAAAAAGGTTTAAAAAAGGGCCCGTAAGCCTGATTGTCCAGAGCGGCGGGGTTACCACACAATCCGCATACCAATTCTCCGATGAATATATGGGATTTTCGAAGATTATCAGTGCAGGCAACAAGCTGGATATTGACGAGATCGAGTTATTGGAATATCTCATGGAGGATGAGGGCACAGAACAGATTCATTTCTATCTTGAGAGTATTGAACATGGCAGGGAATTTATGAGGGTGGCCAGGAGATCAAAAAAGCCAATCGTCATTTTTAAATCCAACGTTAGCCACACAGCATCTCAAGTCGCCAAATCACATACCGCGGCACTTTCAAATAATGACAGCATCGTAGACGGCGCTTTAAGACAGTCCGGGGTTGTGCGTGTGCAGAATATCCACGAGATGACTGTCGCTGCCAAAGCGCTTCAACTTCCCCCATTAAAAGGGGACAGGTTGGTGGCTATTTCTTTGTCAGGCGGATTTTCTGTGATCCTTGGTGATGCATGTGAAAAATACGGATTTAAATGTCCCAAACTACCACGAGAACTCATAAGTGAAATCGAAGGTTTCCGCAGGGGTGGGGTGATTCGTATGTCAAATCCCATGGATTTCGGGGATGTTCATGATATCAAGGCCCTTGCTTTTACGCTTGAACGTTGTTTGGTCCTGGATGATATTGACGGCCTGGTTCTGTCATTCATATATGAGCCGGGGATGGCACGTATGTTTGGTGGTGAAGTTGGTAGCCCCGAACAGATGCTGAAATTCACAAAAAAACTGTGTGATACGTTCAACAAGCCCATAGCGCTCAGTTTTATCACTGAGAAACACCACATTGAGACATTTAAAAAGGTAAATTCTTTTCCGGTCTTTAATGATCCTGTGGAGAGTGTTAGGGCCTTGCGTATGCTGAGGGACTACTGGCGAATGAGAGATGCCTTGAACTCAAATTTTATGCAACGTTAGTAAGTTCTCAATAAGTCCAGCCTATATTCAGACCTCGTTAAGTGGTTAAGAAGTTGAGTGGTTAAGTAGTTGTTCTCGTTTGTTTTTGTACAGTTTGCATGAAAATTGGACACTCGTAGAATTCAGGAATTTAGGAATTCAGGAATTTAGGAATTGAAATATGAATC
>JAKLQB010000576.1 GCA_022013615.1 Desulfobacterales bacterium
AAAGTAGATGCAGAATCGTGCTATCCGGATTAAAGGCGCCCGGCAAAATAATCTTAAAAATCTCAACCTTGAAATACCATTAGACCGGATCACGGTAGTCACCGGTGTTAGCGGATCAGGCAAGTCTTCCCTGGCATTTGACACACTCTATGCTGAAGGCCAGCGCCGGTATGTGGAGACCTTCTCTCCATACGCGCGCCAATTCATGGATCGTATGGACCGGCCTGTGGTGGACAGGATTGACGGTATCCCGCCCGCCATTGCCATAGACCGCAAAGACCCGGTGCGCACCTCCCGCTCCACCGTCGGCACCATGACCGAGATCACGGACTATGTGAAGTTGCTTTTCGCCCGCCTGGGGCAACTCCACTGCATGAGGTGCGGTAAACCTGTGGACCCTGAAACTCCGGAATATGTGTGGAAGCGCCTGCAGGATTTTCCGCCCGGATCTGAAGTCGTGATCACATTCCCTTTTTTCATTGAGGGGCCTTCTGCCGACCAGGGGATCAATTCACTGGTCCAGATGGGCTTTACCCGCTTCTTTGCCGATAGCGCGGTCAGCCCCCTTGAGAAATGGCACCATGTAAATGACACCCGGGAAATCCATGTGGTGGCAGACCGGGTCTTGTTGCGGCCCAAAGATAGGACGCGAATTATAGATTCCTTAGAGCAGGCATTCCGCTTTGGAGGGGCCAAGGTGGATTTGTGGATAAGGCAAGACCGGCATAAAATCCGACACCTTGCATTCAGCAACTTACTTGAATGCGCTGACTGCAAAATCCAATACAGCAAACCAATCCCCAATCTTTTCTCCTTTAACAGCCCTATTGGTGCGTGCGAGACATGCCGGGGGTTTGGCCGGAACATTGACATTGACCTGGATCTCATCATCCCGGATCCCCGGCGTTCCCTGGCGGAGGGGGCTATCAAACCATGGGGGGATCCGGCGGATCACCGCATGGAATTTGAGGACATGATGGCCTTTTGCAGGCGCAGCAAAATCCCCACACATACCCCTTTTGAGCGTCTTACAAAAACCCGGAAAAAGAAGATTATTGATGGGACACCCGATTATTATGGAATCCGGGGATTTTTCAGGTGGCTCGAAACCAAAACCTACAAAATGCATGTGCGGGTCTATCTATCCCGCTACCGGAGTTATACAGAGTGCCCGGATTGCCAAGGCACGCGGTTCAAAAAAGAGTCACTGATGTATAAGCTTGGTGCCCTCAACATCGGCCAGATCTATACCCTGAATGTAGATGAGGCCAGTGAATTCTTTGAAAAGCTACACGTGCCTAAAAAGGATGAAGCCGGCCAGATTATAATGAGTGAGGTGCGCAGCCGGCTTCGATACCTTCGGGACGTGGGATTAGGATATCTCACACTGGACAGGCAATCCCGCACCCTTTCAGGAGGTGAGGTCCAACGGGTAGCCCTTGCCTCAGCCTTAGGGTCATCTCTGGTCAATACCCTGTATGTACTGGATGAGCCAAGCATCGGACTTCACCCCCGTGACAGCCATCGCCTCATCGGCATATTGAAAGGCCTGAGGGACCTTAAAAATACCATTGTGGTGGTGGAACACGACCCGGAAATCATCCGTCAAAGCGACTACATGCTGGACCTGGGGCCAGCGGCAGGAGAACACGGTGGTGAGGTAATGTATTTTGGTCCAACAGAGGACGTTAATGACTCTCTGACCGGAAAATATCTGAAGGGGGAGCTATCCATCCCAATGCCGGAAAAGAGGCGAAAACCTGAAAAGGATAAATGGCTGACCATTGAGGGGGCGTCACAGCATAACCTCAAAAATATAAATGTCAGTATACCTCTTGGAGTTTTTGTCTGTCTCACCGGGGTTTCAGGGTCGGGCAAGTCCACCCTGGCTGAAGAAGTCCTATATAAAGCCGTCAAATGGATAAAAGGGGACCCACAGGGCCGACCCGGCAGTCACACGACAATCAAAGGCGCAGAATGTTTACATGATGTGGTCCTTGTGGACCAGAGACCCATAGGACGCACCCCAAGGGCCAACCCCCTGACATACACTAAGGCCATGGAACCTGTTCGGACTCTTTTGTCCCAGACTCCCGGGGCCCTGGCAAAGGGACTTGGCCCTACCCATTTTTCGTTTAATACGCCATTGGGCCGGTGTGAAACATGCCGGGGAGAAGGTTTTGAGAAGGTAGAGATGCAATTCCTCTCCGATGTCTTCGTCACCTGCCCCGACTGCGGAGGCAAACGCTTTCAAAATGACATCCTGGAAGTCACATATAACGGGCGGAACATACATGAGATCCTTTCCATGACGGTTGATCAGGCACTCGGCTTTTTTAAAGACAAGCCCAGGATAAAGTCCGCCCTTGATCCACTTACCCATGTGGGCCTCGGATACATGAGACTTGGCCAGCCCATCAATACACTGTCAGGCGGTGAGGCCCAGCGCCTCAAACTCTCCCGGTACCTGAAGGGAGATGATAGAGAAAAAAGGCTTTTCATCTTTGATGAACCCACCACCGGACTCCATTTTGATGATATTAAAAAACTCCTCGCTGCCCTCCAGAGGCTTGTAACAGAGGGCAACACAGTGCTTGTTATTGAGCACAATATGGACGTGGTAAAAGCTGCAGACTGGGTGATCGATCTGGGTCCTGAAGGTGGAGATGCCGGAGGAGATATCGTTGCGGCCGGCCCTCCGGAGTTGGTGGCAAAAAACAGGAAATCCCACACTGGCAGGTTTTTAAAGGTCTACATGGGTGGTAAAGGCCGATTGAGGCCGGGAAAAATCCCGGTTCCGGCTATTTCCGAACCAATCCGGAGGCCTGAAGACGTCATTGTCATAAAAGGAGCCAGGGAACACAATCTTAAAAAGGTGAGCCTTTCTATCCCACGCAATAAGCTCGTAGTGCTCACAGGTGTCTCAGGCTCAGGAAAATCCACCCTTGCGTTTGACATCCTGTTTGCCGAGGGTCAGCGACGTTATCTGGAAAGCCTTGCACCCTATGTCAGGCAGTATGTGAGGGTCCTTGAGCGGCCTGATGTGGATTCGATCTCAGGCCTGCCCCCTGCCGTGGCCATCGAGCAGCGCATCAGTCATGCGAGCAGGCGTTCAACTGTGGCGACTCTCACCGAGATCTACCATTTCCTGAGACTCCTTTATAGCAAGGTCGGCACACAATACTGTCCGGGATGCGACCGCAAAATGACGGCTCAGACCAGGGAGTCAATCACGACTCAGATCCGGAACCGCTACGGAAGAAAAAATGCCTTTATACTGGCACCGAAGATTATTGGACGCAAAGGCTTTCATAAGGATGTGCTGGCCCAGGCCCAGCGCAGGGGTTTTGGGGAAGCCCGAATTGACGGCCTAATGAGAACCCTTGAGAAAAACATGGCTTTGAGCCGTTACCACGAACATACCATTGAAGTCGTGGTAGGACGACTTCCAACCAAAAATCTCGCCCAGGTTGTGGACCGGGCCTTGGGCGAAGGGGAAGGCAGCCTCCTGGTTATTACTCCTGATGGTGAA
>JAKLQB010000577.1 GCA_022013615.1 Desulfobacterales bacterium
GCCGCCAGGGCTGCTTCGCACCCGGCATGCCCGGCCCCGATTACGATTACATCATATTCTTTATCATGAGTAGACATGGGATAATTTATAATCACCGCAGAGACGCAAAGATCGCAGAGAATTTGTTTCTTTTTTGCTTTCCGCTGAGAGGGCGGAAAACAAAAACATGCATCCCTGTGGGATAAAGAAATAACTACCTGAATTTCAATACAATATTACTATTATAAAGCTTGAGCTATTTTCTTTTGCCGTCCCCTCAACGGCAAAAGAAATAATATTTAACTCTGCGGCCTTTGCGCCTCAAGCGAAGCGGGCGGTGAAACAATATAAAAAATACGTCATCGAACTTACGAATTAGAGCACTAAGTTAAAAGCAGACCCCATTTCCGCAAGCTTAGGGCATATTCAAGTAACAAAGAGATCTTTTGTGGAAAAATTAGGATCGCTGGTCAGATTAACGCCAAGACGTCTCAAACCCGCTTCATCTCCTGGAGTGGGGATATGGGTTACATGGACCTCGCAACCCCGCAGATCGATTAATTTTTCCATAGCTAATTGGGCTGCAGAATTTGTTGTTGCACTAATGCTGAGTGCAATAAGTGCCTCTATCAAGTCCAAACTGAGGGTTTTCTCATTTAAAACTTTCGTTTTGAGATTTCTCACCGATTCGGTGATATTTGGTGGCAACAATTTAATCTTGGCAGGAATTTCTGATAGATGCTTGATAGCATGCATAATAAGGCTGGAGGCCGCATGAAGATGCGGGGAATTGCTGCCTGTCACAATGGTTCCGTCCTTTAACTCTATGGCCGCACCACAATAAATACCTTCATTACCCTTATCTCTTTCCTGCGCTTCTAAAGCGGCGCGGCGAGCCGGTTCAACAACACTCCTGTACTCGGGTTCAAGATTAAAATCTTTTATAAGGAGTTCTACCCTCTGGACGGTTTCTTTATTCGTTAATCCCATCACATATTCACATCGGTATCGAAAATATCTCCTGATCACTTCCTGCTTGGCAGCCTCCCTTATGAGCGCATCATCCGTTATCGCAAAACCGACTCGGTTCACACCCATATCCGTTGGTGATTGATAAAATGATTCACCGCCACTTATTCTTTTCAGTATTCTTTTAAGGATAGGAAATACTTCCACATCACGGTTATAGTTAACAGCTTTTTCATTGTAAGCTTCCAGATGGAATGGATCAATGAGGTTGAAATCTTTAATATCCGCTGTTGCTGCCTCATATGCTATATTTACCGGATGTTTAATGGGCAAATTCCATATGGGAAAGGTTTCGAATTTTGCGTATCCTGAATTTATTCCTCTCCTGTAGTCATGATATACCTGAGAAAGACATGTGGCCAACTTTCCACTGCCAGGGCCAGGGCCAGGGCCTGTAACAATCACCAGAGGTTTTTCTGTCTCAATATACTCATTAGCCCCATAGCCTTCATCACTTACGATTAAATCAACGTCTGTAGGATACCCTTTTGTATATTGATGGGTATAGACCTTTATATTTCTCCTTTCCAATTTGTTTTTAAATAATTTAGAGGCGGGCTGGCTATTATAACGGGTAATGACTACACCAAGGACATTTATTCCCCATCCTCTTAAGTCGTCTATTAATTTGAGGGCTTCGGAGTCATAGGTTATACCAAAATCCGCCCTTATTTTTTTCCTTTCAATATCACCTGCATAAATGCAAAGTAAAATATCCGCCTTATCTTTTAAGTCCTGAAGAAGCCTCATTTTGATATTTGGATCATATCCGGGTAATACCCTGGAAGCATGATAATCAAAGAGAAGTTTTCCGCCAAATTCGAGGTAGAGTTTATCGCCAAATTTATTAACTCTTTCAAGAATCTCAGATGTCTGTTCAGCTATATATTTCTCATTATCGAAAGCCGCCTTTGTTGCCATAATACCTCCTTCTATTGATTCTTTCTCATTGTGATAAAATCAAGATTCCTCCCAAAAAATAAGAGTCAAGAGCAGACCCCTCTTTGCATTGATCACCTCCGCTTTGAACTGGCAATACTCGATGAATCCACGGCTAAAGTCCCTGGTCAGAAAGGCTTTACTCTCTTGTGAAATCTCATAATTCATATTTGACCTTTTACGAAAAGCTTGCCATTATTAAAACTGTCCTGTATCCAGAGCAAGTATACATATTTCGGGCGCTTAGACAAGGGGGTTTGTTGATTCGGTAAAGATGCCATTATGGGTAAGGGAAAGGTTCCTTGCCCGGCACTGAATATACATGTGTTCGGAGCCTTCTTGTCTTTAAAGTCAATGGGAGGATTCTCAAATGGCCAAGAAGCCAGCTTATGAAGAATTGAAAAAAAGGGTCAGGGAATTAGAAGATGAAGTCATTGCGCTCAAAAGGGTGGCGAAAGAGCTTCATGAGTCACATGATTACCTGGAAAAACTGTTTAGCTATGCAAATGCTCCTATCATTGTTTGGGACCCAAAGGGCAGAGTTACCCGGTTCAACCGTGCTTTCGAACACATGATAGGTATTCCAGCCGACGAGGTCATCGGCCAGAAATTGAATATGCTATTTCCAGAAGCAACCCGCGATGAATCATTGAATAAGATCGCAAACACTTTGAGCGGTGAATACTGGGAATCGGTGGAGATCCCGATTCTTCGCAAAGATGGAGATATTCGAGTGGCGCTCTGGAATTCCGCAAATGTCTATGCCAAAGACGGCAGGACGGTCATTGCCACGATTGCCCAGGGGCAGGATATTAGTGAATTGATGTGGTCAGAGGAGGAGTTAAGGGCGACACGGGACTACCTGAATAACCTTATCAACTATGCTAACGCCCCTATCATTGTTTGGGATCCGGAGACCAGGATCACCAGGTTCAACCGGGCTTTCGAGCGCCTGACAGGTTATAAGGCCGACGAGGTCATAGGCCAGAAATTGAATAAGCTATTTCCAGAAGCAACCCGCGACGAATCATTGAATAAGATTGCAGACACATTAAAAGGTGAATACTGGGAATCGGTGGAAATCCCGATTCTTCGCAAAGATGAAGATATCCGGATAGCACTCTGGAACTCGGCGAACATATATGCAGAGAACAGCACGATCCTTTTAGCCACTATTGCCCAGGGGATGGACATCACCGAGCGCAAACGAGCGGAGGAGGCCCTCCAAGAGAGTGAGGAGCGGTACCGTAGCATCTTGGAGACTGCCCCCCATTCCATCACTATAACCCGTGTGAAGGATGGTCGCTATATGCAAGTTAATGAAGCTTTTTGCCAAATGAGAGGTTACTCACGGGAAGAGGTCCTGGGCAGGACCCCGTTTGAGCTGAATCTATATGTTAACCCGGAGGATAGAGAGCGTCTTATCAAGGTCTTAAAAGAGAGAGGAGAAGTAAACGGGTTTGAAGTCCAGTACCAAAAAAGAGACGGCACCGCCATAGACACCATCTTTTCCGCAAGACCATTAGAGTATGGAAATGAGGACTGCTTGATCGCAGTGGTTACAGATGTTACCGAGCTCAAGGGGGCGCAGCAAGCTTTGAAAAAAAGGCTGGCCTATGAAAAAATGCTTACTGATATTTCTACCCGAGCGATATTGATTGAAGATATTAGCATGTGTCTGGATGAATGCCTGGAAATTATGGGAAAGACCTTGCACGTAAGCCGAATCTATATTTTCGAATACCACAATGAGCCTGGAACTGCGGATAATACCTTTGAATGGGTATCTGATGGAATTGCGCCACAAAAAGAAAACCTTCGGGGGATTCCTATGAAAAAGTATCCCTTGTGGATGGAGATAATGAATAACAATAAAGTCATTAACTATAAAGATATCGAAGATATCCCGGGAGAGCCGGAAAAAGAAATACTGCGGTCCCAGAACATTAAGTCAATTCTGGTAGTTCCCCTGTTTGTTAATAATGCTTTCTACGGTTTCATGGGCTTTGATGAATGCCGTTATCATCGCAAATGGCTGGATGAGGATGTCGATATTCTGAAGACCACTGCGCAGATAATAAGCAATGCATTTGAGTCAAAACAGGCGGAGGATGCGCTTCGGGAGAGCGAGGAGCAGTATCGTCTATTGGCTGATAACGTTATCGATATTATCAGCCGTCATTCCTTAGACGGTACTGTCCTCTATGTGTCACCGTCAGTCTCTGCGCTGCTGGGCTATGAACCAAGGGAACTGATAGGTACCAACGGCTTCAACCCCCTTATTCCTCCTGATGACCTGCCTAAAATCCAGTCGAAAATCATCAGGCTTTTAAAAGAAGAGCACAGCCTTGATCCAATGGAACACCGTATGATAAAAAAAAATGGAAACTATGTGTGGGTTGAGACCGCTAGTCGTTTGCGTCAAAACACCAATAATGATCAGCCCTTTGAGGTTATTTCTGTTACACGTGACATCACCGACCGCAAAAAAGCAGAGGAAGCGCTTCGGGAATCGGAAGAAAAATATCGCATTTTGGTTGAGAATGCCAACGATGCCATTTTTGTTATGCAAGACCAGAAAGTAAAATTTCCAAATCCGAGGGCTATTGAAATGGGGCGAAATTTAGCCGTTGACTTAGAACGAGTTCCTTTTCTGAATTATATTCATCCTGAAGATCGGGAGATGGTCATTGAAAGGTACAAGAAAAGGATAAAGGGAGAAGAAGCGCCCCATACTTATACTTTCAGATTAATGGACAGAGAAGGTGAAGCGTTGTGGGCGGAACTCAATGCTATTCTCATAAACTGGGAAGGCAAACCGGCAACTCTCAATTTTCTAAGAGACATAACTAAACAAAAGAAACTTGAGGCACAACTCCAGCAAGCTCGGAGGATGGAGGCATTGGGCACCCTTGCCGGCGGCATTGCCCATGACTTCAACAATCTCTTAATGGGTATACAGGGGCGTACATCCTTGATGATGGATATTGATTCATCCCTCAAGCATTATGAAAACCTCAAAGGAATAGAGGATATTGTCAAAAGCGCTGCTGATCTGACCAAACAGCTATTGGGTTTTGCCAGAAGTGGCAAGTATGAGGTCAAACCGACCGATTTGAATGAATTGATTCACAAGACTTCTCAAATGTTTGGCAGGACAAAGAAAGAGATCAAAACACACACTAAATATCAAAAAAACATTTGGGCGGCGGAGGTAGACAGGGGCCAGATTGAGCAGGTTATGCTAAATCTTTATGTCAATGCCTGGCAGGCAATGCCTGGAGGCGGTGACCTGTATCTTCAAACCGATAATGTGACACTTGATGAAAACTATGCTCAGCCCTATGAAATAAACCCGGGCAGATATGTAAAGATCTCCGTGACCGATACCGGTGTGGGTATGGATAAGGCAACCCAGGATAGAATATTTGAGCCATTTTTTAGTACCAAAGAGATGGCCCGAGGAATTGGCCTTGGCCTTGCTTCTACATACGGTATCATTAAAAACCATGGCGGCATTATCAACGTGTGCAGTGAAAAGGGTGAAGGAGCGACGTTTGACATTTATCTTCCTGCTTCTGAGAAAGAAGTTATTGAAGAGAAAAAGCTCCCTGAAACGGTTATACGAGGGACCGAGACCATTCTCCTGGTTGATGATGAGGATATGATTGTTGGTGTTGGAGAAAAGATACTAAAAAGAATGGGCTATAATGTTTTAACGGCAAGGGCC
>JAKLQB010000578.1 GCA_022013615.1 Desulfobacterales bacterium
GATTCATATTTCAATTCCTAAATTCCTGAATTCCTAAATTCCTGAATTCTACGAGTGTCCAATTTTCATGCAAACTGTACAAAAACAAACGAGAACAACTACTTAACCACTCAACTTCTTAACCACTTAACGAGGTCTGAAGTTATACTTTTTTGTGTGTTTTGTGCCTTTTTGCGGCAATATAAACCTTGTGCCTCTGTTTTTTTCTGTTACTCCTCCAACTGCTCAATGAATGCCTCAATGTTGGTCTTGGCCTGCTCCTCGGAGTAACACCTCAGATCGCACAAGTCTCCGTTGATGGTAAGCACCGGTATCCCTAATTTTTTACTCAGCCTTTCCGGCATTCCGTAGCGATTGTTGGAGTTATTGGGACAGGTCTTGGCATCGTGGAAGAAAATACCATTAAACTTAAACTTATTATAGCAATCCGTAATATATTGCTCTTTGTAAGGCTCGTCTCTGACAATAAAGAGTTCCGTGTATGCCACGGCCATGCTTTCAAACGGTTCATCCGGGTCAAGCTGGTCAAATATCCAGCTATTGCAGTAGGTGGAAGCCACCACACATGTTTTTAAAGAGGCAAACTGTTCGGACAGTGCCCTCAGTTTTCCCCAGATGGGCATTCCTTCCCAATAAAGCCGGTGCTTTTCTTCCTCTACTGCGGCTACACCGTCTTTGACTCTTTCTTGAAGCTCCGGGAGAAGCTGTTCATAATAATCAACTCCCTCCTTTGTACCACGGGCAACCACTGCCGGAGCCATGTGGATGGTTGCGTCAAAAAAGGTCCAGGGAGAGGGGATGGCCGCCGACGCTTCAAGACAGGCCCTCCAGAGCTCTGAAGTGCGCCTGGAATACCCTACAGCCTCCTTGAAGCGATCCATATCGAATTTTTCACCGGTCACCGCTTCAAGTTTGGGCACCAGGTCTTCTATCTGGCTGGCAATATCTTTGATCTGATAATTTCGGATATCGCCGATGTCTCTATGTGTGTGTACACCGACAAGCGGCACGTTGAGTTCCCGTGAATACCAGGCAAACCAGTCCTGCACGTCCCTGCACTGGTTGGTATTAAAAACGAGCACGTCCGGTCTCGGGACCGACTCGATGTTATAAGCCATGGTCAGGGGAGTCTTTTTTTGGAGATAAGAACCCACATCACACGTGAGGTAGGAACAGATATCGGGTGAATAACCAAGTGCATTGGCATGGGGGATAAGGTCAGTGGCCATCCGTGTGGCCCCCAGCATTGCCCCGTGGTTTTCCGGATAAAAGACCAGAAAACCCATACCCCTCAGGAGCTCTGCAGGGCCGACGCTGCTGCACCAAGCGATTTTTTTGGAGCCGGTTTTTGCCGCGTCGTCCATTTCATGGAAATAGTCAGCCATAATGTTTTTCAAGGTTTTACCTGCTGCTATCTCTTTTCTTATGGTTTTCTTTTCCTCGGACATGGTATCCTCGCTGTTTATTTATTGAATATTGGCGATTGACGATTGAAAATCGAAGGATCAGGCCATATTCTGCGCCACGATTTCGGTAATATCCATGATCTTTATCTTGCCGCGCTCATCTTTGGGTATGGCCTTGGCCCCTTTTCGTAAATTGTCTTTACACGCGGCACAGCCGGAGACAATGATTTCCGCACCCACGGCCAGGGCATCTCGGACCCTTTCCGCGGCCATGTCCACGGCCATATCAGGGTTATTGGCCAACACGCCACCACCGCCACCGCAGCAGCGGGCCTTAAGGCTGTTTCTGGCCATCTCTACAAATTCAAGACCGGGGATCGCTTTCAGTATATTCCTCGGTTCCTCAAAGACCTTAAAGGCCCTTCCAAGGTCGCAGGGGTCATGGTATGTGACCTTTTTTCCCAAATCTCCGTTGAATTTTATTTTCCCTTCATTGATCAGTTTCTCGAGATAGTGCACGGAGTGATACACTTCCATACCAAGATCTCCTACATCCGGATAAATCTTTTTAAAGGTCTTGTAGCATCCGGCACAGGGGGTTACCAGTTCCTTGGCGCCTGAGGCCTTAATTCTTTCTATGACCTTCTTGGCATGTGGTTCAAATTCATCTGTCCCCATGAGGAACAGGGGGAAGCCGCAGCAGCCCTCTTCAGTGCCCAGGGTGGTGTATTCCACCCCGGCAGCATCGAGCGGCTTAAGCAAGCTTGGGACCATTTTCATATCCAGATAACTGGGGACGCATCCCATAAACAGGAGTGTTTCGGCCTGGGATTTGAGCTGCCCCGTTTGGATTTTTTCCTTAAGGGGGGCGGGAAAAATATCAGTCCTGTCGGCCTTGGCGCTTGCATAGACATTTCCTGTCTTGAAGATGTTGTCTCTCACTCCCAGTACCGGTTCAGGTGTGAAACCGGCCTTATAAAGCTTTTTTCGCACCTCCTCCACTATCTCGTCCACCCTTACCAGAGCAGGGCAGAAATAGGTACAGGCCTGGCAGGTTGTACAACTGTAAAATGCCTCGGCCAGATCGGCTGACGGTTCTATGGTGCCGTTCAACAGATTAAATGCAAGAACATTTCTCCCCCGGGCGTTTCTTGATTCCCTGTGGGTTACACTGAAGGTAGGGCACCCAAGGCGACAAAAGCCACAGAATATACATGCAATAAGCTCATTATCCACCTCTTCACCAAAGGAATTGACTCCTTCCGGGTGATCAATCAGGGGCTGATAGGCAAAATGGTCATAGATATCATATTTCTTTTTCTCCAGCCCCATCTTGCCCGGATTGAGTATGTTATTGGGATCAAGGGCCTTCTTGATAGACCGCATAACGTCTAAGGCCGGGCCGAATTGTTTTTCCATATAAGGGTTTCTCGCAAGGCCGGTTCCATGTTCAGCCGTAATCGTGCCACCCATCTCAAGGGCAAGCTCAGCAAGCTCGTCGGCAGCCGACCTTAGCCTGTCCCATTCAGCCTTGCTTCTCATATCAGTGACAAGGGTGGTATGGACATTTCCGTCCCCTATGTGGCCAAAGGTTGTAATTAGCAGATCGTATTTATCCGATATCTCCTGCGCCCTTTTAATCACCTCGGGGATTCTTGTCGGAGGAATACCAAGGTCTTCAGATATGGCAACAAGCCTGTTACCCGGCTTGATTCGTGAGAGTGTTGGTACCAGTTTACCCCTTGCCTCCATTATCCC
>JAKLQB010000579.1 GCA_022013615.1 Desulfobacterales bacterium
GGTCAGGGGACTATCCAGATTCGAATCCGTTTCATATCTTCATAAAATACCCCAATACAAACTTCAGACCTCGTAATTTTGGGAACTTTTTTGCCTTTGCCTTGTCTAATGGCTTAAACAGTCAAAAAATTCGAGCTATGTGGTTAGATGTAACTCACTTAAATTTACCATCTCGTAGGGTGGGTTGAGTCCCGCAGAACGCTGGAATGGGTTTCGCGAATTCCATATAGTTTGCATATCAAGCAAGTAAAATTATGTTAAAACAGCGAAACCCACGATACTTTTGCCGCTCAACCCATCCTACAAAGAGCTATAAGTTTAATCGCACAGGTCGAAAAAATTGAAAGAGGAGGTAAGGCAAATGAAATACAAAACCAGGATATTAGGATCATTGATCTTTGCTGCGTCTATGCTTTTAGGAAATGATGTCTGCGCGCAGTTAGAGAGGGGTACCGACAAAACACTATCACCATATTTCTTTGTGAAGAGTGACGATCCGGAAGTGGATCAACTTCCCCTTAAATCTACATCAGTGAAGGTGGATATTTCAGGGGTAATTGCGGATGTCGTTGTGACCCAGGTCTATAAAAACGAGGGAAACAGGCCATTGGAGGCCATATACATCTTTCCGGCCTCCACAATGGCGGCGGTCTATGGGATGAAAATGACCATAGGGGAGAGAACTATTATTGCGAAGATTCGCAAGCGGGAAGAGGCACGACGTGAATACGAGCAGGCGAAACAGGAGGGCAAAAGCGCGTCGCTTCTTGAGCAATACAGGCCTAATGTATTCCAGATGAACGTGGCAAACATTTTGCCGGCAGATGTCATAAAGGTTGAACTTAAATACACCGAGTTGCTGGTTCCAACTGATGCTGTGTACGAGTTTGTTTACCCGACTGTTGTTGGCCCGCGTTACTCGGAACAGAGAGCAATAGAAACAGGGCAAGGGGAAAAGTGGATTGAGAACCCTTATCTACACCAGGGGGAATCTCCAACGTATACCTTCCATATCGCTGTCAACCTGAGTGCGGGTCTCCCAATTCAGGATCTAACCTGCTCCTCACATCAAGTCAGTGTCACTTATGAGGGGCGTGCTTTTGCATCAGCAAGACTGGACCCGTCTGAAAAATTTGGTGGCAACCGGGATTTCGTGCTGAAATACAGGCTGGCCGGTGGCAAGATCAAAACGGGGCTCCTTCTGTTTGAAGGAAAGGACGAAAATTTCTTCCTGCTCATGCTACAGCCGCCAAAACGGGTAAGTGAGGTACAGATCCCCCCTCGCGAGTACATATTCATCGTTGACGTGTCGGGTTCCATGCATGGTTTCCCCCTTAACATAACCAAGAAGCTCCTTAAAGACCTCATTGGTAACCTTAGGCCAACCGACAGGTTCAATGTCCTGCTATTTGCCGGAGGATCATCTGTAATGTCCAAACAGTCTGTGCCCGCTACCCCCTCAAACATCAC
>JAKLQB010000580.1 GCA_022013615.1 Desulfobacterales bacterium
CAGATAAAACAGATATTGATATCAATAAGGCCATTGAGAACACAATCACCCTGGCACGAAATGAGTGGAATTACGTTGCTGAGCTGGTGACAGACTTTGATCTATCCCTGCCACTTGTTCCCTGCCTGCCGGGGGAATTTAAGCAGGTGATACTGAACATGATCATCAACGCGGCCCAGGCCATTGCTGAACTTGTGGATGACGGTTCCACGAAAAAGGGAACTATTACGGTCAGTACTTCCAGTGACGGCGACTGGGCTGAAATCCGAATTAGTGATACGGGCACGGGAATTCCTGAGGTAATTCGATCCAGAATTTTTGATCCATTCTTCACAACCAGGGAATCGACGGGCCAGGGATTAACTATCTCTCATTCAATCATCGTGGAAAAGCACGGTGGGACACTTACCTTTGATACGGAAGTAGGCCAAGGTACAACCTTCACTATCCGCCTTCCCATCGAAACCGAAGAAAAATGGAATGGTGTGATCACCTGAAAGCAATGCATCGCAAGAGAAAGATAAAAGCCATAAAATCAAACCATGTTTTTTGCAGACTGAACGGCACGCCCGCTGGCATCCAATACCTACATTTTACTTCAATAAGGCCCTACCCGCTGAAACCCCCATACTGTCGCAATAAGCGCCATTATGCTACCAAGACCTCCTTTATTTTTCCGGATAGCTCCCTCACGCTGAAGGGTTTCTGGATAAAACCATCGCACCCACGTTTCAATATCTCCTCCGCCTGGCCCTCTCTACTGTACCCGCTTGAAAGGAGTACCTTCACTTTTGAGTTGATCTCCTTTATCTTATCATAGGTCTTTCCCCCACTCACCTCCGGCATGATCATATCCAGGATGACCATATCAACCTCGTCTTTATTTTCATTGTATACCTCAACTGCCTCACTGCCCCCCTTGGCCTCAAGTACCGTGTAACCCAGGTTCTCAAGCATCTTAACACCCACATCCAAAACCATCTCTTCATCGTCTACCAAAAGGACTGTCTCTTTGCCTTTCACAATGTCACCTGGGAACTCCTTTTCTTCTGCTAATACTTTTTCTGATGCTGGCAGATAAATACTGAAAGTCGTTCCGTGCTCTTTTTCAGAATCAACATCAATGTATCCCCCATGAGCCTTTATAATACCGTAGACAGAAGCCAGTCCAAGACCTGTGCCTTTGGCAAGACCTTTTGTTGTAAAGAACGGCTCAAATATGCGCTCCATGGTCTTTTTCTCCATGCCTACACCCCTATCTCTAACAGTCAACAAGACATAGTTCCCTGACTTTGCTTTATAGTCCTTACTGGTCATATCTTTATCGGTGACATTCATCGTCTTTAAAAAAAGATCTCCGCCTCCGGGCATGGCATCCGCAGCATTAACATACAGATTCAGCAGTATCTGCTCAATCTGCCCCCAGTCTCCCTCTATTCTAAATAAGTTCTCAGCAAGCTCTCGATGAACCGTAATCTCTTTTTTGGTTATGCCAAAAGTACCAGAGGTCTCTTTTACCAGTTGGTTCAGATTAATGGCCTTGACCTCATATCTTCCTTTCCTGGCATACCCAAGAAGCTGCTTGGTCAATTTGGATCCGCTTTTAATCAATTTATCAATATCCTTTATATTATCATAATGCGGATGATTGGAATCAATTTCCATAAGTACCAGGGAGGCATTCCCCTGGATCCCCTGGAGCAAATTGTTAAAGTTATGGGCAATGCCACCTGCAAGAGTTCCTAAAGATTCCATCCTCTGGGCTCGATGCAGTTGCATTTCCAGTTTCTTTTTTTCTTCCTCTGCCTGCTTTCGCTGGGTTATATCGCGGATAATACCCCTAAAGCCGATTCGCTGGCCTTCCGCATCCTCCATTAATGATATGGAAGCATTTGCATGTCCTTTGTTACCATCCTTTCTTATAAACTTATAATCAAATCCTTTTTCAGGTTTTCGTGTGTTGTATACTTTGTTGAATGTTTGATATACTTTCTTGGCATTCTCTTGATCCATGTACTGTCGGTTATTCATACCAATTAATTCATCCTTGGTATATCCAGATATTTTGCACAGTGAATCATTAAAGAATGTAAAGTTACCGGCATTATCAACCTCATAATAGGCATCCTCGATGTTTTCGAGTATGGTTCGGTATTTCTCCTCACTCTCCTTCAGGGCTTCCTCCATCCGCTTGCGTTCGATGGCATAGAGAATGGCACGAGGTAGTAAATTCTTATCAATTTGACCCTTCACCAGATAATCCTGGGCACCTTTGCGCACTGCTTCAACCGCAAGGTCTTCATCATTAAGACCGGTCAAGACGACTATCGCCACTTGCTGGGCATTAGATTGGGCCTTTGCCAGGGTCTCAAGTCCTGAGCTGTCTGGTAGGGATAGATCCAGCAGAATCACATCGAAGCTTCTGGCTGACAACGCCTCAAGACCATCCAAGAGCCTTTCGGCCACTTCTATCTGGAAGGATTTGCTTTTGGCCTCAGATAAGAACTCTTGCATTATTCGTGCATCACCAGGATTGTCCTCAATCAGTAAAACTTTGATGGGCTTATCGCTCATCTCTTTCCCCCTGATGGCAGCTTAACAATGGTCAACCAAAAATCCTCGATGAACTTCACTACTTCGATGAATTTATCAAGCTCAACCGGCTTTGTAATGTAGCAATTGGCATTGAGATCGTAAGATTTGAGGATGTCCTCTTCAGACCGGGAGGTAGTCAGGATTACCACTGGAATTCGTTTCAGGTCTCTATCAGCCTTGATTTCCGCAAGGACATCACGACCATCTTTCCTTGGCATGTTCAGGTCAAGGAGGATGAGTTCAGGACGAGGTGCATCAGTATACTTACCTTCTCGTTTCAGGAAGGCTAATGCCTCCATCCCATCCTCGGCCACGTGCAGCTTATTCAGCATCTTGCCATCATTGAAGGCCTCTTGCGTCAGCCGCACATCCCCAGGGTTATCGTCCACTAACAAAATATCAAAAGGCTTACCGAATGCTTGACTATCCATAGCTATTTTTCCTCTCTCCTCGGAATTGTGAAGTAAAATGTTGAGCCCTTTCCGGACTGAGACTCAACCCAGATTCGCCCGCCGTGGCGCTCTACAATCTTCTTGCAGATCGCAAGGCCAATGCCGGTGCCAGGATTCTCCCCACTTTTGTGCAGACGCTGAAAGATAATAAAGATACGTCCGGTAAACTCCGGATCAATGCCAATGCCGTTATCACGGACAGAGAAGACCCATCCCTTATTCATTGCCGATTGCCGATTGCGGCCCGCCCTGGCGCGACTTGGTTTTGCTGTTATACTCTTGCTTCTGCTATTTCTCCATGCCTCCCTTACTTTCACCGTATCTGAAGTGATCAGGTCTGGGCCAGGGATTGCCGATTCTTCAATTCTTTCACAAGACATATGTATGCTTGGAGGCTCCTCGCTCTGGAACTTGACGGCGTTGCCAATAAGGTTCTGAAACAACTGACCCAGTTGCATATCATCAGCCATCACAGTGGGCAGAGAGTCATGGGTTAACTTCGCGCCACTCTCTTCAACAGCTTTCTGAAGATTGTCAAGGGTGCGGTCAAAGACAGCCTCGCAGTCGGTTGGCTCGAAATCCTTGCCTTTGGTACCCACACGCGAATAGCTCAACAGGTCATTGATCAGGGCCTTCATACGAGTTGCCCCATCCACGGCATAGGCGATAAACTCGTCTGCATCAGAATCCAGTTTGCCTTTGTATCGCCTGGCCAGGAGCTGCGTGTAGCTTGCCACCATGCGCAGGGGCTCCTGCAGATCATGGGAGGCTATGTAAGCAAACTCCTCCAAATCCCGGTTGCTGCGTTCCAGTGCCTCGGTACGTTCGCGAAGCACCTGCTGCGTCCGTTTGCGCTCAGCCATCTCTTTAGCCAATAAATCGCGAGAGGTAGTTGTCTTTTTTAAATCTTCAGTCATTTTATTAAAGGAAGTGGCTAAATTTCCTAACTCATCACGGCCCATCTCACTTATTTTATAATCAAGGTTGCCTTTTGCAATCTCTTCAATTCCTTGCATAAGCTTATTGATACGTCGGTACATCCCTCTGGAAAACAAAGAAGAAAGTAACATGCCTAAGAAAAAGATGACGCTCCCATACCCTATGTTGGTCTTTAAAATAGCCTGCCGTGCATCTTCTACCTGCTTAAGAGAAAATGCCATTAAGAGCGACCATTGCTCATTTCCTATCTTTATGGGGGTAATGATAAGTTTAGTTGTCTCACCACTCTTTGAGTAAGTCACATCTTTTACAATCTGGCTTTCAGGGAGTATTACCTTAGCACTCAAGAGGTTTTCTCCATACTCTTTATCACCAGAACTCATATAGGCCTCTCCATTTGGCTTAATGATAGCAAGGAATATAATATCTTCAGAGTCTGTTTCCTCTTTCATCTGCCTTTCTACAAAAAGCCAGTTTAAAGACCAGAACGCATTTTTTGCACTGGAGGCCAAATGTGTTGATATGCTTTTATTCTTTTCAATCAACTCTGCCTTAATGGTCTTGGTCTGCTCCCTGATAGATACCATAGTGATTGTCCCAATACCGATGATAAGTAAGAGTAAAACCATCAGGCCTATCTTTAAAAAGAGACCCCTCTTTTTTAGCAAAGTGAATCTTTTCATATAACCTCTACCTCTTTTTTAAATCTTGATTTCCTCTCCTGGCTTAATAACCATGGCCTTAGTCTTTGGTGCGTAATGTTTTAGTTTTTTTATAAATTCATCAGCAGATTGGGTAAGAACAGGGAAGGTAGCGTAATGTTCAGGAATAACATACCGAGGATTAATCAACTTGCATGCAAAGGCAGCCTCTTTAGGACCCATAGTAAAGACACCACCAATAGGAAGTATTGCCATATCCGGTTTGTAATAATCACCGATAATGGATTTCATATCGCCCATAAGAGAGGTATCACCAGAGTGATATATCTTAAATCCATTTTCAAACTCTATGATATAGCCAGCTGCCTCACCAACAAATCTGTTTACCCCCTCAAATCCTGTTAACTGGGCACCTGCTGAATGAAAGGCCTCTGTCATGGTTATCTTAATGCCATCAAAATCTGCTGTTGCACCTTTATTTGCCAGGGTAAATGTCTGGCAGTTTGCCTCTGGGATCTGGGACTTTATAAAGAAGCTGAGTTCCCATGGGGCCACAACCTTTGGTTTGTATTGAGCTATAAGCTCTTTTGCATCTGGCAGCATAAAGTGGTCCACATGCCCATGTGTCCACAGAATGAGATCAACGCTGCCAAAGGTGCCAGGTTTTCTATATATTACCGGGCATTTTGGGTTTGTATAGACCCAGGGATCAAGCAGGATTTTTCTGCCCTTTACAGAGGTGAAGAGAAAACTCCCGTGGCCAAGCCATGTAATACTGACCTTGCCTTTGCCAATCGATTTTGGCTCAGCAGCCATTGCAGAATCAATGGTTTTGAACCGTGAAATACCAGAGGCTACTATGAGACCCCCCAGGCCCGTAAAAAACTGTCTTCTTGAAATCTTCATTTTCTCCTCCTTTCCTTCGTTTCTAAAAATATTTTCCCTTATTACCAGACTATCTTACCTTACTACCTCATAATATTTTACGGTTCATTTCGACCTCCTTATAAGATGTAGTTTAACGGAAACGTTTCATCAACTGTATCTAACGTAATATTAATGCTTTAAGTCTAACCAGATGGTCCTATACAAAGTTCATGTCATTTATTTTTAGTATATTTCGTGGTTCGTAATCTGGAAAAGTGCAATTTTTAACCATGATCAACCCTAACACTTTTGGGGCAAGATACTGAGGGGGAAGGCCGACATTTGATGTGGATTGTTTCGAGGTTGACCGGAATGCCTTGTAAAACAGGGTTCTTCTCCCATACTTGTATAGCAATTGATTGGGCTGCACCTTTTTTTAGAGATAAGTACAGCATAAAGCGACGTCAAAAATCACGCGAAATGATGCACTTTTGAAATAAACTTAGATTATCCCCTAAAGCCAGTGTTAATGCACTTTTCCAGAAGACTGCAATTATAGGTGTTTGAAGACAAAATTAAGACAAATAGTTGAAATAACAACATTATATTAAAGTGCACTTAATGAAACATTTCCGTTAATATGCCACCACCCTGTTTCTCCCTGCCTCCTTTGACTGGTAGAGGGCCTCATCGGCACATTTTATCAATTCTATGGGAGATTGATCAATTGACCTACTATAAGATGCAATGCCCATGCTCACCGTTATCCGAAACTTCATAGAGTGATATTCAAACTGGTGCTCCGCAACCATTGCTCTGAATCTTTCACACACCTTCCGTGCATTTTCAGCCCGGGTGTTGGGCAAAATAATGGCAAACTCCTCGCCTCCATAACGGCATATCAGGTCACTCTGACGAATGTATTCCTTGAGCATTTTCCCGATCTCAGACAAAACCATATCTTCTGCAGGATGACCATATTGATCATTGATCTGTTTAAAGTGATCCAGATCCATCATGCCCAGTACCAGATCCGTCTCATACCTCTTGGCCCTTGCCACCTCAGACTCCCTTTTTCAAAGTATTAGCCATTGGAGGCCTTTAGCCATCGCGTGGTTTATTGTTTTGGTGTTGAAGTAGTGTGTGGCACTTAACAGCATTTACTCACACATTTTAAAAGAACAGCTTCTCAAACGCCGTCTCGAACACTTTGAATTTATGCAAAAATCGTGACATTTTTATGGTGGAAATATCGGCTTAGATTATAAACAGTTAGGTCAACAGTGAGGAGAACACGTCTAAGGTGTAGGGAAAAAACCATGGAAACAAACACCTAATTATGAGGAATCAATTCCAGTTTTTGCTAAACTTTTCAATCTCTTAGTGGAGCCAGGTATCAGCTTCTGATAATCTCTTGCACAAGGAGAAGGTGATCGTTTCTCGTGCCTGATACAGTCCACTGGATTCATCAATACGCTTTTCAGGTTTAATTTTTTGGCGTGCTTCATCAAACTATTATCACAGGTCAAGAAATAGTCTGACTTAATCTCAGCCCAGGCCAAATGAACGGCATCTTTGTCTGTAAGCCCACAATTTTCCTGAAATGATTTTGCAAGCTGGAAGATTTCTTCTTTTGGGCCTACTCATACACTGCAGAGCGTCGTAAGGAATTATTTCTACAGTTACTATCGTTATATTGTAACTTTTTGATATTTTTAGAGATTGGGAAGTATTATTGACCTGAGGGTGCTAAGAGGTTATCCTCATAAAAAAAATGTGCCTAAAAGTTCAACCGTCTATTTCTTGACGAGATTAATCCCGCTTACAGCGGGAGATTAATTTAATCTTGTAAATCAAAATACATATCCTGTTTTTAAGTAACTTTTCAAAAAGTTCAGGTATATCAGACCTCGTTATTTGATCTAAGAACTAGGTCCGATTTTTGGACACCATC
>JAKLQB010000581.1 GCA_022013615.1 Desulfobacterales bacterium
GCCAGACCGAGGCTATGGTCTTTTCTCAGCATTTCTCCCATCAGGGTTACAAGGATTCGTGCCCCAGAGCAGCCGATGGGGTGGCCGATTGAGATACCGCTACCATGCACATTGGTCTTTTCCATGTCGCATTTGAGTTCCCGTATACATGCAATGGCCTGGGAAGCAAATGCCTCATTCAGCTCAATTACGCCAAAATCATCCATGACAAGATTTTCGTTATTCAAAATTTTCCTTACCGCCGGGATTGGCCCGAGACCCATATAGGCGGGATCTATTGCAGCCGAAGAATAGGACCTGATTTTCACAAGCGGTTTTAGACCCAGCTCTTTTGCCTTGCTATCAGACATTAGAAGCAGGGCTGCTGCTGCATCATTAATACCAGAGGCGTTTCCCGCAGTAACTGTGCCATCCTTCTTGAATGCTGGTCTGAGCCTGGCCATTTTTTCCACACTGGTATCCATGGGCCTTTCATCGGTGTCAAACACAACCGGATCTCCCTTTCTCTGGGGGATGATGACCGGCACGATCTCGTGTTTAAAGGTCCAGTCCGCGATTGCCTTTCTTGCCCTCTGGTGGCTCAGTGCTCCCAACTCATCCTGCTCCTCTCTGGTGATACCGTACTTTTCAGCGATGTTCTCGGCCGTAAGACCCATGTGATATCCATAAAAAATTTCAAACAGGCCATCAAAGACCATCAGGTCTACAAGGTCAGCGTTATTCATGCGTGCGCCCCACCGGGCTGCCGGAAGAGAATACGGAATAAGGCTCATATTTTCCATGCCACCCGCCAGAATCACCTCAGCATCTCCAGAACTGATCGCCTGTGCGGCAAGAACCACTGCCTTCATGCCGGATGCGCATACCTTATTTATTGTAAATGCACTGGTCTCTTTTGATATGCCTGCCTTGATCATGGCTTGCCTGGCAACATTTTGACCCTGGCCGGCTCCCACCACATTTCCCATAATTACTTCATCAATCTGAATGGGCTGAAAAGAATCGTTATAGTCATATCCCTCCTTTTCCAGCTCAATCATTCCAATGCCATTAAGGCTATCCGGTCCAAACTGGGTCAGGGCCTCAGTAGCCACAGGTCTTAGGCTCACTTTCTTGAGGGTTTCCTTTAATACCAAGGCTCCAAGCTGCACAACAGGTGTCGTCTTTAAACTCCCGCCAAAGGTCCCTACAGGGGTCCTAACACCGGAAACAATTACCACATCTTTCATAGTTTCATCTCCTTCATATTAAGTGTCTAAAGTGAACTAAAGTGATCTAAAGTGCCTAAAATACTTATAAGAATAAATAAAGCGTAATTATTGAATATTCAAGGGGAAAATAAAAGGCTTACGCCTAAATTCCTTATTCGGAGTTTACCCGTAAGGGTTTTATCCCCGAGTTATTGAGAAGATACAATAAAGCTATTCTTGTTTTTACAAACCCTATTCTTCGTTATACACAATTAGTGTCACCGCCTCCCCGCCACCGAGGCAAAGAGAGGCCTGACCTACCTTAACGCCCCGATCCTTCATGGCATAGATCAGGGTGGTAAGAACCCGGGCTCCGCTTGCTCCAATGGGATGGCCGAGTGCTACTGCCCCCCCGTGAACATTTACCTTTTTAGCGTCTATGCCCAGTTCCCTGTTTATGGCCACTGATGATGTACTGAAGGCTTCATTTATCTCGTGAAGTTCCACATCCTCTATCCTAAGATCATCTTTGGCCAGTACTTTTGGGATAGATAAAATGGGCGCCACCAAAACATATTTCATGTCAATACCCGCTGCGCCCTGTGCGCCAACACGAACCATGGGCTTGCACCC
>JAKLQB010000582.1 GCA_022013615.1 Desulfobacterales bacterium
GAGATGAACTGGCGCTTGTGTCCCGCTTTGGCAATTTAGGTCTTACTATCCTGGTGAGCCATTCCAAGGACGGTGAGATAATGGCAAGGGCCACACGGGCCCTGGGCTATAGGGTAACACGAGGCTCCTCCTCACGAGGGGCAGTCGGAGGTCTCCTGGCGTTGATAAAAGCGGTGAGGGACGGGTATAACGTCGTCCTGGCAGTGGACGGCCCTAAAGGACCACGCGGCGTTTGTAAGCCAGGCATCATTCGGGTGGTCCAGAAAGCGGGCGTGCCCCTCTTTCCGGTAGGAGTGGCATCAACGCGCAGGTTTGTGTTTAAGAAGACGTGGAACCAGGTGTATCTCCCCCTCCCCTTCTCCCGCCAGGTAATCTTTATAGATAAGCCGATTTACTTCCCGAAAAAAGCCAGCCCAGAGGAGATGGATCGCCACTGCCGCAGGGTAGAAGAGGGCTTGCGGGCCGCCCATAAGAAGGCAAAGAGTGCGCTTAAAAACCGGGCCTGACGCCACATATGTTGAGGTTCTTTTTTCCTTGACTCACAGGAGCAATTCCCCTGTGCTCCCTCTCAAAAGACCTCCTATCACCCTACCCCAAAAAATGTGTAAATTTTTACCAACTAATGGAATTTGATAGTGTGAAATATTTTTCCTTGTTCCACGCAATATCTTTCTTGTATTTTTTTTACCCGCCTGTAACCTATTGTATTTTCAATTAATTTAAAAAAATATAACACACTGCCTTATTTTGCACAGTTCTTGCAAAGACAAGAAACATACAGAATATCAATTGGCACATAATGGAAGCAATCTAAACATCTGTAGGGTCTTAAAGACCTTAGGTGATGGTCAAAAAAAACTAAAGAGAAAATCTTTTTAAAAAAAATTGTAACGCGTGATTCCCCTATAATTTGTTGTATCTTATTGATTTGGGGATGATAAGGAAACAGGAGGTAAACAGATTATGCCTAAACTCTACATTCAAGATGAATCCGATAAAAAAGACCGGGCCTTTGATTTAAAGGAAAAGACCATCTTCATTGGCAGATCAGCAACTAACGACATCCAAGTCAAGGACTTAACAGTTTCCCGAAAGCACCTGAAGATCTATGCTGGCGGTGAGATGAACATATTCTTCATCGAGGATTTAAAAAGCACCAACGGCACATTCATTGGCGGTGATCTTATCGAACCGGGCGAGGCATTTCAGGTAGACGAAAGAGATACAATCACTATCGGAAATACCGTCCTGCATCTACAAGGCGTTCTTGCAAGTAGCCCTTTGAGTGAAAAAGATGCAAAAGCCCAGCACCCAAAGATTCACAAAAATGAAAATGAGGGGTTACCCACAGAAGACGAACGACGGTCTACATCGCCAAAGGAACAGGAGTTCATTTCCAAGACATCTGAACTATTGAAGCAAACAGTTAATATCAATGAAATTCTTGAAAACGCCCTGAACTATCTCTTCGATGTTCTGCCGAGAATTAATAAAGCCGCCATCGTCCTGTTCGACAATCAAAAAGCGCAAGTCAAACAGGTGATTGCCAGATCACGAGAAGGCCATGGCAATGGGACTGCCAGTTTCAGCAAGGCCCTGTTGAACCAGGTTGCACGGGATGGTAAAGCGATCAAGTTATCAAATGTAATTTATGAATTGCCAGGTGATAATTCAGATAAGGAGCAAAAATCCCAAACCAGATCTGTCCTGTGTGTCCCGATGATTCGCAATTCAAAGATCCGCGGTGGAATTTACGTGGACTCCAATCTCGGACTTCATGACGGATTCCGAAAGGAAGACCATTTGCTGCTTCACAGACTGAGCAGCCTTGTAGCGGCCACCATCGAAAAAGCCAGCTTGCTTCTGAATTAAGTCAAATTATTGTCCCCAAGATTGCCGGTAATAACCATGGTGGACAGATCCTCATTGCTGAGGCCTTTGGTCATACATTCACCCACCTTGCGGCCATTTTTTAGGATGGCCACCCGTGTGGACACGCTCAGGACATCTTTCATGTTGTGACTAATAAGCAGAATTGTTACACCGTGATCATGAAGTTGTCTGATCAGATTCAGAACCTGAGCAGTCTCTTTTACTCCTAAAGAAGCCGTAGGTTCGTCCATGATGACGAGGCTGGCCTTCCAGCGCAAGGCCCTGCTGATGGCCACGGCCTGGCGTTGTCCCCCTGAAAGAGCGCTGACCGGGGCTTCAAGGTCCTTGATATTAACATTGAGTCTGGCTAAGTAACGGGCAGCAGATTCCTTCATCGCCTTTTTATCGAGAACCTTGAGAAAAGGGATTAAGCCTCGTTTTGTTAATTCAGCCCCCATGAACACATTTTGATACACCTGGAGCCGCGTTGCCAGGGCGAGGTCCTGGTAGATGGTGGCCACTCCCTGCGCCAACGCATCAGCCGGAGAGGAAAAATTGACCTTTTCTCCGTTTAGAAAGATCTCGCCACTGGTAGCCGTCTCGGCCCCGGATACGATGCGGATAAGAGTCGATTTGCCTGCTCCATTATCTCCGCAAATGGCCAGGACTTCGCCTTGCTCCACATACAGATCAACCCCGATTAGAGCCTTAACCGCCCCATAATCCTTGCTGATCGATTTTACTTCCAGGATATTTACCACGCTTTACCTGCAATGAAACTTAGCTCCGCTTCGCTCCGTCCTGCCTATGCGGGATTGGAATACTGGAACGATGGAATATTCGGTTTTTTTAAATTGGAGTAAAGAAATAGTAGATATAAATACAGGCTCAAGGCTTTGGGCAAAAGGCGTGAGACAAATACTATATC
>JAKLQB010000583.1 GCA_022013615.1 Desulfobacterales bacterium
GATGGTGTCCAAAAATCGGACCTAGGTTTTAGATCAAATAACGAGGTCTGATATTATAAAAATCCCCCTCAATCCCCCTTTGCAAAAGGGGGAAGAAGCCTGAATGCCCGGACTTATTGAGATGTTACCCACGTTAGGGTTAACGGAGGATTAATGGGCAAATTAAAAGCCAATATGGATCCCTTGTTCAATCCGAGATCCGTTGCTGTGATAGGGGCCTCGGATAATTCCGGTAAATTGGGCTTTCATGTAATGAAGAGCCTGATTAGAGGAGGGTTTGCCGGCAAAATTATTCCGGTAAATCCAGGGACGGCTGAAATCATGGGCATAAAAGTGTCCACGTCTATTTCCGATTATGATGGTCAGGTCGATCTGGCTATTGTGGTGCTACCTGCCAAACTAATTCCAGGGGTATTTCGGGAATGTGCGGACAAGGGCGTAAAAGGCATAGTGCTGATTACGGCAGGCTTTAGGGAGATTGATGATCCGGCTGGTTCCGATCTTCATGAGGAGATAGCTCGAATTGTGAATGAAGCAGGCATACCGGTCATTGGCCCCAACACCTTTGGTATGATAAATTTCCATGCAGATCTCAACGCCTCGTTCACCCCGGAGTTCTCTCGATTAAAAAAGGGTGCAATTACCCTGGTTAGCCAGAGTGGGGGAATATCCCACCTGCTCGGTTTTATGGCCATGAGGACGGATGTAGGTTTCAGCAAGATAGTGGGATTGGGCAATCGGTTGAATGTGGATTTCGCACAGATGGTAGATTATCTGATGGGTGATCCCGATACAACAGTGATTATGCTTTACATGGAAGGTATAGATGATCCCAGGCAACTGATAGAAGTAGTCAAAGAACACAATGGCAAGAAGCCGATTGTTGTTTACAAAACCGGGAGTTCAGTTAAAGGGGACCAGGCATCCCGATCACATACTGGATCCATGGCCGGAAGGCATGAAATTTACCTGGGGTCCTTCAGCCAGGCAGGGGTGCTGACTGTTGATAACGCAGAAACCCTTTTGGATACGGCCAAGGCCCTTGTGGCCTGCCCCCTCCCTGATGGCCCGGGAGTTGCTGTACTATCCGGCCAGGCAGGACCGGGCATGGCGGCCTGCGATGTTTGTGAGGACAATGGCCTCAGGACTGTCGATTTTGAAGAGCAGACCCAGCAAAGGATCAATGAGTGTCTACCACCTCTTGCTCTAAGGACTAATCCAGTGGACATGGGGCCTGCCTGGTATGATTCATCTGCGACAAAGGGCATAATCCGGGCGGTAATGGATGATAAAAACGTGAACGGGATTCTCCTTCTCATAATGTTCGCCTCTGCCAACATAGATGTGTTAAAGGGGATTAGTAATTTCATAATGGATTGGAGACAAAAAAAGCCGTTTATAACTTGTATATCTGCTCCCCCAGGCATTTGGGATGATGAGATACGTCGTCTTGAGGAGTCAGGTGCCATGGTCAATTATCCAACGCCCGAGAGGGCCGCAAGGGCCATGGTGAATCTGTGGAAATATAGAAAACTACAAACCCGGTAAAAGGATATTTTATGAAGCACTTTATGGAACCTCAAAGCGTGGCCATTATCGGGATCAGCCGCAGGAGCGGGCCCGGTTCATATAATCTGATGGAGAACATGATCAACTATGGCTTTCAGGGTAAGATATTTCCCATTAATCCGCATGCTGAGGAAATCCTGGGGATAAAGGCCTACACCAATGTCAAAGAAGTGGATCAAAAAATAGATCTGGCTATCATCAGCCTGCCTCGAGAATTGGTGGTAAAGACTGTTACAGAATGCGTAGAAGCCGGTGTCAAGGCTATTATCGTTGTTACTCAGGGGTTTGCAGATGCAGATGAACAGGGCAAGGCGTTTCAACGCGAGATAGTGGCTCTGGCCAGGGATAATGGCGCGAGGATATTAGGTCCCAACACTCTTGGCGTGGTGAATAATTTCAATAGCTTCACCACCTCCTTTATGCCCCTGATGCGGGATAAGGCACCGGCCGGCCTGATCTGCCAGTCTGGTATCTTCTTTGTGGGTTCCACAATTTTCAGTGGTCCGATAGGCAAGGGCATAGATATTGGTAATGCCTGTGATATCGGGTTTTATGAAGCACTCGAATACTTAGGAGATGACCCGGATATTAAGATCATTGCCATACATATGGAGGGACTGGAACAGGCAAGAGAGTTTCTTTCATTAGCTGCCCGTCTTGGAAAGGAAAAACCGATAATCGTCTTTAAGACGGGGCAGAGTGAAGCTGGGGCAAAGGCCGCAGCTTCGCACAGCGGGGCAATGGCAGGCCACTATCGGATTTATAAGGCCAGCCTGAAACAGGCAGGAATCCATTTTCTTGATGAGGATGGTCAGATGAATGATGCAGTCAAGACACTGCTGCACCAGCCACCCATGAAGGGAAACAGGATAGCTGTCATCACGGTCACCGGAGCGGGGGGAATTATTGCAAGTGATGCGTTTGATAAATATGGCCTCAAAATGGCTTCCCTTTCTGAAAAGACTACCAGTACCATTGGGGAGCTTTCTCCGGAATGGATGCCCCTTGGTAACCCATTGGACATCTGGCCTGCGGTCATGAGACACGGGCTGAAGAGTGTTTATGCGACAGCACTGAAGGCGGTTCTGGATGATGACAATGTTGATGGAGTTCTGTGTATCAGCATTGCTCCCTGTCTTCCCGCTTTTGATTTCCTTGATGTCTCAGAGAGCGTGAACAAAGTAGTCTTGAGAGAAAATCAAAAGCCGGTAGTTGCCTGGCTTTACGGCCCTAACGTTAAAGAGATCGGCAAAAGGTTTGAGAAAGAAAATAAAATCATGGTTTATCAAACAATCGAAAAAGCAGCCTGGTCTTTAGCTCTCTTGCAAGAGCGCCAGAAATTTCTTGAAAGGGCAAATGGACAGAATGGATAAAACCGAACAACTATGGAGGTACGAATGAAACTAATAGAAAAGGCATTAGAAGAGGGGCGAAAAACACTTTCTGAGTATGAGTCCAAACAGGTCTTGACTGCTTATCAAATCCCGGTCACCAGAGAAATATTGGTTGATGATGTAAAGGACATCACCAAGGCCACACAAGAAATTGGTTACCCGTTGGTCTTAAAAGGGTGTTCCTTTGAGATCTCCCATAAGACAGAAAAGGGCCTGATCAGGGTGGACATAAGAAGTGATAAAGAGGCCAGGGCAGCCTTCGAGGAAATCATGACCAATATGGATGGGAGTGAGAAGGCAGTTTTGGTCCAGGAGATGGTAAAAGGAAAACGGGAGTTAGTCATAGGTTTAACCCGTGATGCCCAGTTCGGTCCATGCGTCATGTTTGGCCTTGGAGGAATATTTACCGAGATATTGAAGGACATCTCTTTTCGTGTAGCCCCTCTTGAAAAAAGAGATGCCTTAGAAATGATGCAGGACATTAAAGGTCACAAGATTCTGGAGGCTGTCCGCGGTATGGAGGCGGCGGATCTGGATGCGCTTTCCGAAATTCTGATCACCGTGGGCCGCATAGGTTTAGAGAATGAGAGAATCAAAGAGATTGACATTAACCCTGTGATTATCTCCGGGAGTAAACCCGTGGCTGTGGATGCCCTGGTGGTACTCAGTTAGACCTCAATTGAGTCAAACTCAATTGAGGTGGTACTCTTTTCTAAGGAGAACACCATTATGGACTTTATCCGAAAGACTATAGGCGAAGCTATAAACACGATTGCACAGGAACACCCCGATAATGATGCAATTATTCACACGGAAATGGGTGCCCGGTACGACTATGGTCTTTTGTTGAGGGAAACTGGTCATATTTCCAATGGGCTCATAAAAGCGGGTATCAAGAGAGGTGACAAAGTAGCCCTCTGGGCACCGAACATTCCGGAGTGGATCATATCCATGCTGGCACTTGCAAAGATGGGAGCGATCACTGTGCCGATTGACCCGGGTGCAGGAAGAGATGACCTTCACTTTATACTTGAGCAGTCAGAATGCCGTGGCATTATCATGTCGAAAGGCCTGGAAGATGAAGAATACGTAAAAATGGTCTTAGATTTAAAAGATGAAATCCCAAACGTGGAACACGTGTTTGTGATTGCTGATAAATCCTACCCTGAAATGACACCCTGGAGTGAATTAAGGGCCATTGGGGAAGCAGTTGATCCAGGGGTGCTCAACCAGATGGAAGATGCAGTCAATCCGGAAGATCCCGTGGCCATCATGTATACGTCAGGCACTACTGGCAAGCCAAAAGGGGTAGTGGTGGATCATCTGGGCCTTATCAATAAGTCAATGTTTTCTACAGAGCGTCAGGGAGTTAATCACACGGATCGTCTCTGTCTCTTCTTTCCTCTTTTTCATATGTTCGGAAATACGTGCATCGCACTGGCAGGGCTTCTAAGGGGAGCTGCCCTTATAATACCTTGTCAGACCTTTGATCCTTCCAGGATACTCGGAGCCATTTATAAAGAAAGTTGTACGGCTATTTATGCATCTCCCAGTATGATCATTTCCCTCTTAGAACATCCTGAATTCCAGAAAAGGGAATGGAGAACGGTTCAGAAAGGAATAATCGGCGGTGCCCCCTGTCCGATGGAATTAATGAGAAGCCTTGTAGAGGATATTGGCGTATCCAATATTACTGTGGCCTACGGCATTACAGAGACTTCTTCCTGGATTACCATGACAAATCCGAATGATCCGATCGAATTAAGGGTTTCAACGATCGGGATGCCACTGACCTGCAATGAAGTTAAAATTGTGGACCCTGCCACCGGTGAAGACCTTCCGCCTGAAACCCAGGGTGAACTCTGTACAAAAGGGTTTTTGATGAAGGAGTACTACAAGATGCCCGGGGCTACAGTTGCTGCCATTGACCGGAACGGCTGGTTCCACACAGGGGACCTTGGGAAAATGGACGAAAAAGGCTACGTAAAGATCACGGGTCGGCTAAAGGATGTCATTATCAGAGATGGTGTTGAGATCTATCCGGTTGAAGTGGAGGAAATTATATATAGACTGTCAGAGGTGTCAGAGGTCCAGGTTTTTGGGATTCCTAACCCGGAAAAAGGGCAGGAAGTTGCAGCATGGGTCAGGGTAAGGGAAGGGTGTCAATTAGCCGTTGATGACCTTGCGGCACATGTTAAGAGAAATATGGATGTTGGAGTAGCGCCTGATTATTTTAAAATCGTCTCAGATTTTCCCATGACAAGAAGCGGTAAGGTGCAAAAGTTCAAGCTGGCGGATGAGGCCCAAAAGGAATACTTAGACTGAGGGGTTGAAAATGAACACCCACATTTCTCCTGCTATTATCATGCGAATCAAAGAATTTGGGGAATCCGATCTCCTGGTCACTTTTTTCACTTCTGACAGGGGTCGACTAAAAGGCGTAGCCAAAGGTGCGCGAAGAAGCAAGAGACGCTTTGCCAATTGTCTTGACCTTTTCTGTTTGACAAGTCTGGAATATGAACTGAAAAGGAAGGGAGACCTCCATTTCCTTCATTCTGGCAAACTGATTGATGCATTTCCCGGACTTCGATCCGACTTCTCAAGTTTGTCTTTAGCGAGCTATATGGTTGAGCTAACGGAAATTCTTTTTCCCCTGGAGGTAGCTGACAACAGGATGTTTGAGTTGTTGAAGAACTCATTTCTTGCAATGGACAAGGGAAAGAGGAAAAATATCTTACGAGTCCATTTTGAAGGAAAAGCCATGGCCTTTGGAGGATATGGGGTTGACCTTGATAAGTGCTGTAATTGCGGAAGAACATACACAGGTGAGGGCAGGGCAGTTTTTAAAAGAAGCAAAGGGGGTATTGCCTGTCTGAAATGTCAGCAGGAATCTAAGCTTTCCCCTGGGTTGGATCATGATACAGTAAGGGGATTAAAGACTATCCAGTCGGACCCGTGGAATGAAGTAGAGGCGTTTAACTTTAGCGATGAGATGATCCATGAAATCAAGTCGGTGCTCGAACTGCATATAGAATATCGAATTGGCAGGAGGTTAAAAACCGCTGAATATCTGGAGTGATTCAATTAAGGAAGGAAAAAATGAGAATGAGAAAGTCAGCATTGATCCTTATAATTACAACATTTGTTATAGGTGGCGCACTTTTCTTGAATGAAGCATTGTCAGAAGAAACGCCTGAAAGAAAAACCTCGTGCGTGCAATGCCATGAAAAAATCATGCCTGGTCAAGTTGCTGATTGGAGGTCAAGCCGGCATTTTGAGGAGGATATTACCTGCTCGGACTGCCATGGTGAAAATCACAAAAGCGAAAAAGATGCCAATCTTGTGACTTTACCGGATGAACACGTGTGCGCTGAATGCCATGAGGAACAGTTCGATCAGTTTGTTAAAGGTAAACACAACTTCGGCTGGTCATCATTGAATGCTATGGCAGTGACCCATGTTGAACCTGACGAGTTGATGGAAGGCGGCGGAGGTTGTGGAGGCTGTCACAACATGGGCATAAAAACCGATGCCCAGAAAAAGGAACTAAGGGAAAAAGGGCACCGTTATCGGAATAATTCCTGTGATGAATGTCATACAAGGCACAGCTTTTCCAAGAAAGAAGCGTTAGATCCAAGGGCTTGCCAGCAGTGCCACATGGGGTATGACCACCCTCAGTGGGAAATGTGGAGCAGTTCCAAACATGGCACCCGTTGGTTCACCAGAAAAGATGGATATCTTCCGGAATCTTCTGCTGCACCAAAGTGCCAGGATTGTCATCTGCCGGAAGGAAATCACGAAAACAGAACCGCCTGGGGGTTTTTAGGGGTAAGACTGCCGTTACCTGAAGATCCGCAGTGGGCGGCTGACAGGGTTACCATATTAAAGGCGCTGGGTGTTATTAGCCCGGAAACCGGAAAACCCACAAAGCGATATGAAACGGTTAAGGCGCTGGACTTTGTTCGCTTAACCCAGGAGTCCTGGGAAAAGGAACGCGAAAAAATGATAAAAACCTGCAATAAATGCCACTCGATATATTTTGCCCGTAAACAACTTGAAATGGGCGATACAATGATGAAGAAAGCTGACAGGTTGATGGCAGATGCAATCAATATGGTGGCAGGACTTTATGCGGACGGCATTCTTACAAGACCGGGCAACTACTTGTTTGCCTATCCTGATTTTTTCTACTTTATGAGAACCGGCGGAGGCAATCTGGAACAGGCATCACATATTGAACAAGTATTGTTTCAGATGTATATGAAACATCGCATGAGGACCTACCAGGCGTTTTTTCACGTGAACCCGGACTATGCTTATTGGTATGGATGGGCGATGATGACTAAAGATTTTGCAGAAATCAGAGAAAAGGCGGAAACTATGCGAGCCACCTATAAAATAAAGAGATAGACTCGCATAAGGGCCTGCACAAAAATAACGTCACATCGAGCAAATCTAACACGAGATTTAGTCGTCTTGAAAATCCGTCTATTTGGCCAGGTTACATTCTACTTTGACGTTTCCCCGGGGGCCGGCAAGCGGGTAGGAAAGAAACCGTCACGGTAGAAGGAGTCTAACAGTGCGTCCTTTTCTTCGTAAAGCCTCACAAGCCAGGCAGAGATAGCATCCCTTTCTTCAGGGAGATCGTCAATGAGGGAACGCCGTACGTGCACGTTCACCCGGCGCACATACCCCTTTGTCCATTGCCATAGAGTCGGCACGCCTTCAACATAGCCGATCGTAACATCATAGACGGCCTGCACATGCCCGTTTAGCGCCTGAACTGTAGCAACAAACCCTTTTGTGCGGGGAAACAGCACATGTTGTAAAGGCGTGAAGCCGCGTTCCCCGGCGTACTGCTGGCTGAGGACGATTTTCGATGGGCTCACGCGTGTACCCTCACCAAAGACCATGAGCCACAACGGAATACTATAGTTCATGATTTTCTCAAACACACGATGAATGTGATCGCGGTCATCCATCCAGTTGCGTTTGACGAAGAGACAATCAAGAAAGAGCATTCCCCAACCCGCGCCCGGCACATACTTGAAAACATCCTTGACAAACCACTTCAAATCACCGAGGCGCTTTTTCGAACGCGCAAAGGACAACATCACAGTAATGTCCGCCATGGCCTGATGGTTTAAAACAACAATGGCGTTCTCACGCGCCGGCACATCATCACCGCTCATGATAAACTCTGTGCAGTAGACCTTTTCGGCTATCAGGGCGCACCAACCCCACCACAGGTTCGCTATCCAGCGGTTGACCCGGCGGAAAGCCGTTTGGGAAAACAGCTTAATCACAATGCTTGCCGTCTGAATCACGTTAACCGCCAGCAAGGTGGAGAAGAGGAAGGAAGATGCGATAGAGCCCCGGATTAGCCCCAGGCAGCGTTCAAGTTTACTGTCAGGTTCAGGTAAGGGTTTCAAGGGCACTAAATCATCTCCAGCACACATGCCATGGAAACACCCCCACCTCCGCACAGGGTTGCCA
>JAKLQB010000584.1 GCA_022013615.1 Desulfobacterales bacterium
GGCTGATCAGAACCGCGGGCCGACGGCATCTGAAACAAAACAACCGCCATTAACAAGATGAACCAGGCGGCCACTCGATATTTTGTCGTAGTTATCCCTCTTGAGTATGTCATACAGTATCCCAATATCCTTTCCTGTTTTGTTAATTTCCCGTAGTCGTTGAATGAAGCCTGAATCGGCAGGTCCTTAACCACAGCAGCCGCACGCACCGGTCGCAGCCTTTGGAAGGCCGGGTTGATCCCGGTCGCAGGCATTCCTGACGGCTTCCTTTATCCTCTGAACCTCTTCCTTTTTTAAGTCAAAATCATGGTTGTTTTCGATCCCAACGTCGGTCACAACCAGATAATTCTTGATAGGGACCTCTGCGTGATCCAGGATTGCTTTTGCGCATCCAACAGAGCAACCATCAATGGCAACCATTTGAGGTATGTCCTTGGCAGACTGTACAAATCCGCTGAGGTGTCCTCCGATTCCTGCTAAGCAGTACATCTTGCCAAAGCCTTCCTGTGTAAGTTCCACCGCAGCCTGATTGGAGAGTTGACCTACGTTAGACCCTCCGGAACATGCCAAAATCATGACATTTCCCTCTGGTGCACAGCAATCTTGTGACATTTTTATCCTCCCTTCTGGTTTGCTTTACTTCTCGATCCAGGTCATGATCTCCTGCTTTTCAGGGATCTTACCGACACTCTTTACCTCGCCGTCAACCACCACAGCCGGTGTTCCAAACACCCCGTACCTGGCAATCTCCATGAGATCAGTTACCTTGTCTACCTGGACATCCAGACCACTGTCGGCAACCGTCTCTTTGACGTTTTTTTCGGTAGCCTGACATTTTGGGCATCCCGGACCTAATACTTTGATTTCCATGATGTTGCTCCTTTTTGAATTAGTTGAGTGGTTAAGTGGTTGAGTAGTTGAATCAGTACAATCAGATCAGCTCACTCAGCCATTTCTTGATCTTTGCGCCCTCTGCGTCTTTGCGGTGAATCATTAACCCACGAGCCAACCGTAACACATTCCCGCAACAGTCGATAAAATTACAATGATGCCACAAAAGGTAGCGGTCTTCTTTACACCCATAACGCCTCCAATCACTAACATATTGGGAAGCGAAAGGGCCGGACCCGCCAGCAGAAGGGACAAGGCCGGTCCTTTGCCCATGCCGGCACCAATAAGACCCTGAAGGATGGGAACTTCGGTAAGGGTGGCAAAGTACATGAATGCACCTGAGACCGAGGCAAATAGATTGGCCCACAGGGAATTGCCTCCCACAAGGCTCTGGATGTAATGTTCGGGAATCAGGGCCGAATGCCCTGGTCTCCCTAACATGAAACCGGCTACCAGAACGCCGGCCCCCAGAAGGGGAAAAATCTGCTTCATAAACCCCCAGGTCGATTGTACCCAGTTGGTGCGCTCCTCTTTTACAAACCAGTTCTTTAGCATCAGAACCAGGACTACCAAAAGACCGGCAGTTATGTACCATTTGGCAGCGAAGATGGCTGGCCATACCCCTGTAGAACCGGCCGCAGGTCGCGCGAAGGCAGCAAAAATGAGGATCAGGACCATGGTCAGCATGAAGAGGGCATCCTGCATGAGGCTGCGCCCCTTTTCTTCCTCATCCGGAAGATATATCTGTCCAGCTGTGCGAGCGGCATCATCCTTCCTGAAGAAAAAGGCCATCAGAAGTCCGGTGATTATTGCGAAAAGGATTGCCCCAATAGCTCTTGCCAGCCCGAGTTGCCAGCCCAGAATCCTCGCCGTCAGGACAATGGCAAGTACATTTATGGCTGGTCCGGAATAGAGAAACGCGGTTGCAGGTCCAATACCAGCACCACGTGTATAGATTCCGGCGAACAGGGGCAGTACCGTGCAAGAGCAAACCGCCAGCACAGTCCCGGAAACAGATGCTACTGAATATGAGAGGATCTTTTTTGCCGTGGCCCCGAAGTACTTGAGCACAGATGCCTGTGAGACGAATACTGCGATGGCGCCAGCAATAAAAAATGCGGGAATCAGGCAGGTTAGGACGTGTTCCCGGGCGTATTCCTGAAGCATCATAAATGCCTCAAGCCCCGACTGGCGGATATTGGGATTGTCCCATGGAATATAATAGCAGGCACCAAATACCAGGAGGATAAGGAACAACTTGGTTCGTTCTTTCATAACGATTTTCCTAACGAATATTGTGGTATTAAACGAAATATTTTGATCTGTGCGCTTAAACTTATATCTCTTTGGTAGTAGGATGGGTTGAGCGTCAAAGGGATGGTGGGTTTCGCTGTTTTAACATAATTTTACTTGCTTCCCATGATATGCAAACTATGTGGAATTAGCGAAACCCATTCCAGCGTTCTGCGAGACTCAACCCACCCTACGAGATGGTAAATTTAAGTGAGTCGCATCTAATTATACAGGTCAAAATATATTATCAACTTAAATAAGGATATAGCTATTTAGTTATATATAAAGCATAAAAAAAATTTACCTCTTACATATGTCTTCGCGTCGAATAGTTGGGAGCCTTTCCAAAAGAGGGGCGATCTGCTGATCATCCTCAAGCCAGTGTTTCAGATTTCCCAAGATGTTAGCCGCATATGGACTGCCCCTCCCGTCGGCAAGATGATAATTGACCCACAGTCCGTCTTTCCTAAAACCGACTAAACCGGCATCTTCAAGTAATTTCAGGTGCTTCGAAACGGCAGGTTGAGAGACTTGCAATGCTGACTGCATCTCGCAGACACACATTGTCTTATGTTGCAGCATCTTTATGATTTTTGCCCGGTTTGGGTCTGATAGGGCTTTCATGACCCTGATAAAATCTCTCATGGTATGCTCCTATATTACTATATGGCAATATAATAAAGACTCTATTCTCTTTGTCAAGGTTTTATCCATGCCCCAAAGCAAGTTTTTACCCTCAAAGCGTAAACAACAGTAATACTCATGTTGAAATGCTAAAAAAGAACCTTGCAAAATCGCAGCCGCAATGGAATAATTTATAGAAAATTTGCCTATAGTTAAACAAAAAGAGGCCTTTATACAGGGAAACGTCAAAGTCAGATTGAATTCGGTCAATAAAATCCCCCTCAATCCCCCTTTGCAAAAGGGGGAAGGAATCGGAATGTACGGATTTATTGGGAACTTACAACTGGGAACCTCGCGATAATTTTGCATTTGAAATCCAGCCTATTTTGCCTTACACTCACCGCGCATAAAACGGAATTTATTATTACTCAATCACGCTGCGTGGAGACCTATGCCCTTTTTTCTATTGTTAACAATCATATTCCTTGCCTCTTTTATCCTGACCATGGTGGGATTGGGGGGTGGACTCATTTTTTCTCCTCTTTTTATCCTGTTAAAATTCCCTGTTACTACTGCTGTGTCAGCATCCCTTTTTTTAAATGGTATTGCTGCCATCTCCGCTGCCATTACCTTTTTTAGAAAAAAAATGGTGGATGTGAAAACCGGTTTACCGTTGCTTATAGCATCCACCCTTTCTGCTCCTTTGGGCGCAATGATTACGGCTCGAATCAACCTTCAAATTTTCACTGGCATTCTGGTCCTGGTTATCATTGTGGCTGCAATACGCATGCTTTTTTCAAAAAAGGTTGAGGCAGAAGGGATGGCAATGAGTTCTGCACACAGGATCACTGGCGGGGCCTGTATCGGCCTGGTTATAGGTGTTATGGCAGGGCTATTGGGTACTGGAGGAGGTGTTTTTATCGTGCCGCTTTTAATTTATGTCCTGAAAGTGCCCACCAAGACTGCCGCTGCGACCTCCATCTTCATCGTGGTTTTTTCTTCATTCAGTGGTTTTATCACCCACATCTACCTTGCCGATACAGACTGGAAGTTTATACTCACGGCGGCAGTATTTTCATTTGCAGGCGGGCAGTTGGGATCAAGAATTATGGCGGAAAAGCTGAAGGGGCGTACCGTACGCCAGATCTTTGGCGTTGTACTGCTGTTATTCGCATTCAAGCTTATACAAAGGACTTTTGTGTAGTTTTGTTAGCCCGTTTGTGGTCAAAATTGCAAAAATCCACAGTCAAAATGTAGTATACACGGCCAGCAGGAAAAGAGGCAAAGCAACCATAAGGCCCTAATTGGTTCAATAGGTTATTTGAGTGTGTGGCGGGTTCTCAGAAGATTTATAGTGGGCAAATATATTTTGCAAGAAGACTAAAAAATGTTGCTAATGTATTTTAGTGAAAGGAATAGAATTGCAAGACCAAGTATAAGCTTTATTCTTTTGGCAGGTATGTACTTCTGTACCCTTGCACCACAATACATACCAAAGAAGCCTCCCGCACCGAAAAGGGCCCCGAGCATCCAGTCAGGAGCGATTGCCAATCCGGTATGACTATAAATGGGAGCTATTATGGTGTAAAAAACCACCCCCGCGATTGAAGTCAAGAAGGTTCCCAGCAGTGCAGCGCCTGCAATGGTATAAACCGGAAGCCCAAAAACC
>JAKLQB010000585.1 GCA_022013615.1 Desulfobacterales bacterium
TACAATTGTGATTACAAAAATCATTGTGGGGGGTGCACCGATCACAAAAAAATTTGCTGACGAGATTGGGGCCGATGCATATGGTTACAACGCAGGAGATGCTGTGGAAAAGGTGGCAGAACTGCTGGCATCGGATTAGGTTTACGGGTGAAAATTGGAACAAACATTTTGATAAACCTTAGCTAAAAGGAGGACAGGATGATGAGGAAAAACAGGCTTTTTGTAATCACAATTGTATTGGTTTTTGGTCTACTGACTCTCTGCTCCGGCCTGGCATTGGCCGGGGAGACGGTAAAGATTGGTTTTGTTGGTGCCTTTACAGGGCCGGCTTTTAAGATGACCAAAGACGCCGAGCAGGCAGCAGTTCTTGCGATTGAAGAGATCAATGCGGCCGGGGGATTATTAGGAAGCAAAATAGAGATGGATAGCCGGGACGGCGGCAACAGGCCGGAATTGCACGCCAGACTTGCCCGCGAAATGATTGAGCAGGAAAAGGTCAAGGCGCTCTTTGGCGGGGGAGCCAGTTCCTGTGTACTTGGGGCCTCGGCCGTAGCCAAGGAATTGAAGGTTCCCTATCTTGTTTCCGTAGGGAACAGTTCGGCCATTGTCTGGGACAAGGGTCACCGCTATGTCTTTTTATTTGAATCAAATTCATCCATGGAGGCCAATGCCTGGGTGGCCTGGGCTGCCAAACAGCCGTGGCGGGTATATTCCTGGATTGGACCGGACTACGAATGGTCAAGGACCACCCTAAAGACTTTTAAGGAAAAGTTAGCCGACAGGGGTATTAACCTGGAGTTCAAGAAAGAACTGTGGCACAAGCTTGGAGAAACAACATTCACCTCCTACATCCCTATTCTCAAGGCCTCCAGACCGGAGGTTCTCTTTATCGGGACATGGGGAGCAAGCCTTAATGCCTTTATTCTTCAGGCAGGAAATGCAGGGCTTTTTGAAAAGATGAAGGCATTTGGAATGATTGATGAGGCTACATCCATTGCACTTGAAAAAAAACTTCCCCAAGGCCTTCATGGTTTCTCGCGAGGAGCCTTTAACTATTATTCGGCAAAATCAGCGGCCGGCAAGGAGTTTACAGATAAGTACTACAATAAGTTCAAGATGTATCCAGGTGGTTTCTCCTTCTGCGCATATGACTCAGTGATCGCATGGGCTGAGGCCGTGAAAAAGGCAGGAAGCTTTGATGCTGAAAAGGCGGTAGATGCGCTCAAGGGTCTTAAGTTCAGTGGCCCCCGAGGTGACCAATACATTCGTGCAATTGATGGTCAGCTTAACTGCGAAACCACAATGGGTCCGCTGGTTTACAACGAAAAGTACGGGTTTGCCGTTCTCGACCCCGCAGCCGCTATTCCGGCCGAGGACGTCTGGCTGAGTGAAGATGAAGTAAAGGCAATCTATTCCAAACAATAAAAACTCATTAGGGTGTGAGAAAAAATCCCCCAAAACCCCCTTTACTAAAGGGGGTTTTGGGGGATTTAAAAGCAACAGAATGCTCTGAGGCACAGATGTTTAAGTCCTGCCTTGGCGAGAATGAGAGGCAAATTCAGCTTAACCTGTGACCTATACGTTAGATATTCCGTTGAGGCTGACACTTGGCAATATAACAATGATCTCTGTGATCCGTGTGGGCTCAGGCGAATAAAGGGAGCGGACGAGAGATAACCATTATGAAAATGACCCGTCTCATGCATTAGACACTGGAGGATAGCCAATTGGAATTCAGTGACATTCTCGACATTGTTATAGGTGGCCTGACCAACGGCATGCTGCTTTTTATGGTGGCCGCAGGGCTGACGCTTGTTTTTGGCGTGCTCCGAATCATCAATTTCTCACATGGCGCAGTCTACATGCTGGCTGCCTATATTTCCTATAGTGTAATGGTCATGTTCGGCAATACCCCAAATGCATACTGGGTAGCCCTTTTGGTAGCCCCGATCGCGGTAGCATTCTTAGGTGTTCTGATTGAAGTCTTTCTGCTCAGACCCATGTATAACAGGGAACATCTTATGCAGCTTTTGGTGACCTATGCTCTGGTTCTTGTGATCGTGGACGCAACCAAGTTTATTTGGGGGCCTGATCCCAAGATGGTCCTCCTCCCCGACATCCTGTGCGGGCGAATTGACATATTAGGGGCCACCTTTTCGGTCTACGGACTGGTTCTGATACTGATAGGCTTTTTAACCATGGTTGGACTCTGGCTGTTCTTGAACAGAACTAAATTAGGTCACATCATTCGCGCCGGAGCGTTTGACCCTGAAATGACAGAATCTCTGGGAATAAACCTCAAGTTAATTTATACGTTCATCTTTGCCCTGGGCGCATGGATGGCCGGCCTGGCGGGAGTATTAATCGCACCGATCACAACGGTTTCCCAGGGCATGGATTCCAGCGTACTTCTTGATGCGTTTGCGGTTGTGGTCATTGGAGGCATGGGGAGCATCGGAGGGGCCTTTATCGCATCTATCCTGGTTGGCCTGTCAAACTCCTTTGGCTTGTTATGGTTTGCAGGCATCGCCATAGCCTTCACATTTATTGTAATGGCAGTAGTTCTTGTGGTCAGGCCGTGGGGTCTTTTTGGCAGACCCATTAAGTAGAGAGGTTTGATGTGGAGATGAAGTCTGGTAAAATCGGTACTTTTCTGCCCCTATTGTTTTTGGTTTTTCTATTCCTGCTGGGTCAAATCCTGCCAAATTATTATCTTCGCATAATCATTGAGATGGCCATTTTAGGCCTGTTTGCCCAGAGTCTCAATCTAATTATGGGGTATGGTGGCATGATCTCATTTGGCCATGCAGCCTTTTATGGGTTTGGGGCCTATGCTGTAGCCATTCTGCTTAGAGATACTGGAATGTCTCTCGTGCCTGCGATACTGACCGGCACAGTCCTTACCGGAGTCTTAGGGTTTATTGTGGGGGCGATCTGTCTGCGAGCTGCAAAGCTCTATTTTGCCATATTGACCATGGCCATCTCGCAGCTCCTCTTTGTTCTTGTCTACCAGTGGTATAGCTTTACAGGCGGGGATAACGGCATACACGGTTTGAATGTTTCGCCCTGGATGACCGACCCACAGAATTATTACTATTTTGTTCTGGCTGTCGTGGGCCTGTGTTTTTTTGCTATTCGAGTGATATTAAACTCCCCATTCGGATATACGCTTAGGGCCCTTCGCGACAATGCAGAAAGGACTGTTTTTTTAGGAGCTAATGTCTGGAGTCAGAAGCTTATTGCATTTATTTTTGCGGCCATGTTTGCCGGTATCGCAGGCGGACTGTACGTGGGCTACGATCATATGGCCTATCCGTTGCTTGTTCACTGGAGCAAATCAGCAGAACCCATACTCATGGTGATTCTTGGAGGTATTAACAGTTTTTGGGGTGCCCTTGTGGGAGCGGTGCTCTTTGTGATCATGGAAATGGTAATAGGCAAGATTACGACCTACTGGTTGTTTTTTCTGGGCGCGACTATCCTCATACTGGTCATGTTTTTCCCCAAGGGGATATGGGGGTATGTGGAAGACAAACTTGCACCGTTTCTATCGAAAGAGAGATAATGGCAAATAACAATAACCTTCTCGAAATAAAGGATTTAAAGCTTTCTTTTGGCAATGTCCGCGCTGTTGACGGGGTGAATTTGACTGTCAAAAAGGGAGACCTGACCGGGGTAATCGGACCTAACGGGGCCGGCAAAACGAGCCTTTTTAACGTAATAACAGGATACTACCCTCCGGATCAGGGGTCGATTTTTTTTAACGGTCACGAGATCGGCGGTTCTCCAAGCCACAAAATCGCCCGATCAGGTATTGCGCGATCTTTTCAGATCACCAATATCTTTCCTACCCTCACTACTTTTGAGAATGTGCAGATTGCCTACCTTGTCATACGCGGCAAAAGCTTTAACACTGTTTCCGGGTTCCGGAAATTGGATCGAGATTCAGTGGAAGAGATAATGGAGACAGTTGGATTAAAAGAGAAGGCAAATACGTTAGCAGGGTTCTTGTCTCACGGGGATCAGCGAACACTGGAGATCGGCATTACTCTCGCCTGCAAGCCAAAGCTTTTACTCCTAGACGAACCTACTTCAGGTATGTCCTCATGGGAAACCAATATGGTGACGGATTTGATAGAGAAGATTTCAAGAGAAATGGGCATTACAATTATGTTTGTAGAACATGACATGAAAGTGGCCTTTAGCGTGGCTCGCAATATAGTGGTCATGCATCAGGGCCAGGTGTTTGCCCAGGGAACACCGGAAGACATTCGTAGTAATCAGGAAGTCAGAAAGATATATTTGGGAGAAGAAGAATGATGTTAAAGGCCGAGAAGCTTAACACATATTATGGCCTAAGCCATATTCTCTTTGACCTTTCTTTTGAGGTAAATGAAAAAGAGATTGTCTGTGTCCTGGGAAGAAACGGTGTGGGAAAGACGACATTACTCAGAACCATAATGGGACTGACACCTCCGCGCACAGGCAGCATCAATTTCAAGGACGAAGAGGTGGCAGGCAAAAGACCGTATCAACTCGCACGCAGAGGAATAGGCTATGTTCCGGCTGATCGAAGAATATTTCCAGACCTGACAGTGCGACAAAACCTCGATATATCCCAGAAACCCGGTACTTCAGGTTCCAACTCCGAACAGTGGACAATCCGGGAAGTCTTTGAGTTTTTTCCCATGTTAGTCAAATTAGAGAATCGTTTTGGAAATCAGCTTAGCGGAGGTGAGCAACAAATTCTGTCAATTGCAAGGGCCATTGTGGGAAACTCCGATCTATTGCTTTTGGATGAGCCGAGCGAGGGCCTTTCGCCGTTGATAGTTGGAGATTTGCGTAAAAGGCTGCTGGTCCTTAAGAATAAGGGCTTGTCCATCTTGATCTGTGAACAAAACACCACCTTTGCATTCAAACTAAGCAGCAGAGGATACATTATTGACAAAGGTAAAATCCTGTACCAGGGAACGGTTGACGAATTGAACAGTGATGAGAAGGTTAAGGATTGTCTGGCCATTTAGATAGGCTCTCATAGGTGAATTTGAATGAGTATTGATTTAGAAATTATTGGGACCGTTGTTTCACCAATAAAGGAACCTGTTGATGAAAACTGGGGAGAAGTTGTTTCTGAAATTGTGCTTGAAAAAAAGTACGCTGATGGGCTTATAGGGCTTAAAGATTTTTCGCATGCTGTAATCATCTATTTCATGCATTTGGCCACAGACAAAGAGAGGGTAAACATAAGAAGACACCCCCAGGGAAGAGATGACATGCCGTTTGTGGGGATATTCTCGCAAAGGGCCAAAAGAAGGCCAAACCCCGTTGGAGTAACCGCAGTAAAAATTATTAAGGTAGAAAATAATGTCCTCAAAATTCAGGGCCTTGATGCAATTGACGGAACACCTGTCTTGGACATAAAGCCTTACTACCCAAGAGATAGAGTCGCAAACCCGATTATCCCGGAATGGGTATACAGGCTTATGAGCAATTACTATTAGGCGCTTAATGACAAAATTCCTGCTTTTAACAGTACAATGAATACTTACACTATTTCCTGACATTCAACTAATTTTCGATTGACTATTGACAATTTAATGAATTCTTCCAATTAGAGATTTAAGGGCTCAGGAATTTAGAATTAAAATTAATAAAATATTTCCAATTCCTTAATTTCTCAATTCGGAATTCCTCAATTTTACGTTGATTAACCTTTAGACTTGTTTGATGAGTAAACGATCGCGAACCCCAAAAATATAATCATGAGGTGCAAATAGATATGGACATGACAATAACCCAGAAGATCCTGGCCGATCATACCGGCTTAAAAGAAGTCCATCCGGGTCAATTGATCAACGCAAAGGTGGACATAGCGCTTGGGAACGATGTTACTGCACCCATCTCCATTGAGCTTTTTAAGAAAGCCGGCGCAAAAAAAGTATTCGATAAAGATAGAGTGGTTTTGATTCCTGACCACTTTGCCCCAAACAAGGACATAAAATCGGCAGAAAACTGCAAGCTCATGAGGGAATTTGCCCTGGAACAGGAGCTTACCGAATACTATGAAGTGGGCCAGGCAGGGATCGAACACGCACTCCTTCCCGAGCAGGGAATCGTAGTCCCGGGTGATTTAGTCGTGGGTGCAGACAGTCACACATGCACATACGGTGCTCTTGGGGCCTTCTCCACCGGCGTGGGAAGTACAGACCTGGCAGCAGCTATGATTACTGGCGAACTCTGGTTCAAGGTGCCGGAGACCATAAAATTTATTTACAACGGAAAACTCAGACCCTGGGTGGAGGGAAAAGACCTGATACTTTATACCATCGGTGAGATAGGGGTAGATGGGGCACTGTATAATTCAATGGAGTTTACAGGGGAAGTCATTGATAGCCTACCAATGTCCGGCCGATTCACTATGGCCAATATGGCCATCGAGGCAGGAGCCAAAAATGGGATATTCTCCCCGGACAGCATAACCGAGCAGTACGTAAACGGAAGAGCTAAACGGAAATACCGCTTTTATGCCAGCGATAAGGGTGCCAAATATAAGGATATAAAAGAGTTTGATGTCTCAAAAATTGAGCCGCAGGTTGCCTTTCCACACCTCCCCAGTAATACTAAAGGAATAAGTGAGTCAGGAACAGTCTTTATCGATCAGGCTGTGATTGGTTCATGTACCAATGGCAGGTTAGATGATCTAAGGATGGCTGGCAGGGTATTGAAGGGCCATAAGATCTCATCCAATGTCAAACTGATCATCATTCCGGCTACTCCATTGATTTACAGGAAGGCCATGAAGGAGGGTCTGTTCGATATCTTCCTTGACGCCGGAGCAGTGATCAGTCCTCCTACCTGCGGTCCCTGCCTGGGGGGGTATATGGGTGTCCTGGCAAAAGGTGAAAAGGCCATAGCCACTACAAACAGAAACTTTGTTGGAAGGATGGGGCATCCGGAAAGCGAGGTCTATCTTTCTAATCCCGCGGTAGCAGCCGCATCGGCCGTTTTAGGGAGGATAGGCAGCCCAGAGGAACTGGGCCTAACCGGGGAAGAAATTTTACTGGATAACCCCCGTTCTCAACACTCAACTACTCAACGAGGTCTAAATTAAAAAGAAGTGCCTAAAATACCTAAAGTTAAGTAACTGGTCTAATATTTGAATTCTAAAGAAAAATATCCCGTTATTCCTGTGAATCCTGTCAAAAACTGTTATTGATAAAGGAGACTTTTGAGATGAAACATAAAGGGAGGGCCTGGAAATTTGGCGCTAACATAGATACAGATGCCATCATTCCTGCGCGTTATTTGAATGTAACTGATCCAGAGGAGCTTTCTCAACATTGCATGGAGAATGAAAACCCTCAGTTTCTCAAAGAGGTTAGAGAGGGCGATATGATAGTTGCAGAGACAAATTTTGGGTGCGGCTCTTCCAGAGAACATGCCCCCATCGCCATAAAAGCAAAAGGGATATCCTGTGTCATTGCCAAAAGTTATGCCAGGATATTTTATCGCAATGCGTTTAATATAGGATTGCCAATAATAGAAAGCGATGAGGCCGTCCATGGGATACAGGATGGTCACAAACTTGAAGTAGATCTGGAGAAAGGCGAGATTAAGAATGAAACAACCGGTCAGATCTTCAAGGCTAACCCAATCCCCCCTTTTATGCAGAAGATTATCGATGACGGGGGCTTAATCGAACATATTACCAAAAGGAGCTGTTAAATGGGAAGAACTTATCAGATTGGCGTTATTGCCGGAGATGGGACCGGGCCAGAGGTTATTGTCGAGGGTTTAAAAGCCCTTAAAGCCGTGTCCGAGAAGACGGGTATCAAGTATAACTTCATACATTATGATTATGGTGGAGAAAAGTATTTGAAGACAGGGGAAACAGTGCCTGATTCTGCTATCAAAGAGCTTCGTCAACTGGATGCTATTTATCTGGGGGCTATTGGACATCCCGAGGTAAAACCGGGCATTCTGGAGAAGGAAATACTCCTGAATCTGAGGTTCTCCTTAGACCTTTACATAAATCTTCGGCCTGTCAAACTTTATCCGGGAGTGGACACCCCGTTAAGGGACAAGGGGCCGGAACACATTGATTTCGTTGTGGTGCGGGAGAATACTGAGGGCCTGTATGCTGGTTCAGGGGGGTTTCTTAAAAAAGGAACTCTCGATGAGATTGCCGTTCAGGAATCTATCAATACCCGTAAAGGGGTGGAGAGGTGTTTGAGATTTGCATTCGATTACTGCCGGAAGAGAAATAAGGACAAGAAGCTGACACTCTGCGGAAAGACCAATGTCCTTACCTATGCCTTTGATCTGTGGGAGAGGGTTTTTCACGAGGTAGGCCAAGAGTACCCGGATATCGAGAAAGACTATGCACATGTTGATGCTGTCTGTATGTGGATGGTCAAAAACCCGGAATGGTTCGATGTGATTGTAACCGATAATATGTTCGGGGATATCATCACAGACATCGGTGCCATGATCCAGGGTGGAATGGGCATTGCTGCAGGCGGCAATATCAACCCCGAGGGTACCGCCATGTTTGAGCCTATTGGCGGCTCTGCTCCCAAGTACACTGGAAAAAACGTCATTAACCCCTTAGCCGCAATTATGGCCGGCCACATGATGCTGAACTACTTAGGGGAAACAGACGCGGGCGGGCTTATTGAAAGAGCCGTGATGACGATTGTTAAGGACAATATGAAGAGCATGGATGCCGGAAGGATGGGTATGGGCACAAACGAGGTTGGGGATTTAGTGGTTAATTATATCAGGGATGAGGGATAAACCTTTAAATTGAAGGTAGCCGTTCATGGGTTCAATGGTTCAGGGGTCAACGAAAGATAGAAAAATGCCTGATAGCAGACTGAAAACCCTTTTACAAAGTGGGATTGAGGAGGCTTTGAGAAATTTCTATAATATCCACGAGTTGTAGAAATTCCGATAAGTCAAATTACCAACTTAATCCCAAAGGAGACAACAAATGGGCAGGGCTGAGAACAACTTACCGCTATCGGGCATAAGGGTGTTAGAGCTTGGACACACGGTCATGGGCCCTACCTGTGGTCTGATACTGGCCGACATGGGGGCTGAGGTAATCAAGATTGAGAGGGCACCAAAAGGCGATGATACCCGGCGGCTCCTCGGCTTTGGATAGGGTTGTTTCCCTTTTTTAATCGAAACAAAAAGAGCCTGGTTTTAGACCTCAAGAGCGAACAGGGTAAAACCATCCTGAAAAAGCTAATTGCCTCGGCAGACGTCTTGTTGGAAAATTTTGGTCCCGGTGCGGTTGATCGACTTGGGTTTAGCTACGAGGCTTGCGCTAAGATCAACCCTCAACTGATCTATTGTAACCTCAAAGGCTTCATGCCCGGCCCTTATGAGAAACGGCCAAGCTTGGATAATCTTGTCCAGATGATGGGCGGCCTGGCTTATATGACTGGACCTAAAGGCCAACCTCTGAGAGCTGGAGCATCTATTATAGACATCCTGGGCGGTACCTACGGAGCACTGGGCATAATAACCGCCCTCTATGATCGGAAAACCACCGGCCGGGGCAATAGAGTCTTGGCAACCCTATTCGAGGCGACTGCCTTTTTAGTCGGCCAGCACATGGCTGTATCTGCGGTCTCGGGTGAGACATCGACACCCATGCCAGATGGAACCAACCCCTGGGCAATATACGATCTTTTTAAAACCCATGACGGTGAGATTGTTTTTATTGGAATAACCAGCGACCAACACTGGCAGAGGTTTTGCGAAATATTTGGTCTTGATTCCCTTTTTGCAGATGAAAGACTGGGCTCTAACAATGGCCGAGTTCGACACCGAGACTGGCTAATCCCGGAGATAAAAAAGGCAATGGCCGATCTCCCCAAAGACAAGATTATAGAATTTTGCGAAAAGGCTGCAGTGCCTTTTGCTCCAATTGTTAGACCGGACGAGTTGTTCGATGACCCCCAGCTCAACCAAGGAGGCAGCCTAGCAGAGACCACCCTGCCAAATGGCAAAAAAACTAAGCTGCCCAAACTGCCCTTGCGCCTTGGTCGCTATGACTTCGCACTTAGAAACGACCCTCCTGGCATGGGTATGGGCACTATGGAGACGCTGAAATCAATTGGGCTTTCCGACCAGGAAATCAAAAAACTCATCGATCAAGGCATCATTATCTTTGAGGCAAACAATTTTGCGGCAAATTGATTAGATTTGGAGGGAAGTCTGTAATGCGACGCTATTTCCCTTGACTCTCATTGCTAATTTTTCTATTTTTTTTATCATTTTAATAAAGGACATAATGGCCTTACCTTCAAAAGTGAAGATCCGGGAGGTCGCTCTCAGAGATGGTTTCCAGTCATGGCCAGACTTCGTTCCTACGAATCGAAAACTCGAGATCATCCAAGCGATGATCAGGGCCGGGGTGACCGAGATTGAAGCAACCTCTTTCGTTAATCCCAAGGCCATTCCTCAAATGAGTGACGCTATAGAGGTGATAAAAAGCGTGCCCAGGCCAGGCTGCAATTACTGTGCTTTAGTGCCAAACCTAAAAGGGGCTCAAATGGCTCTGGAGGCCGGAACGGACGAGATAGCGGTATTCATTTCTGCATCAGAGCCACACAACATGGCGAACGTCCGCCGGAACATCACCGATTCCATTGCCGACCTTAATGCCATTTTTGGTCTGGCCAAGGACAAAGCCGTCCCTGTCATCGGGGCTATTGTCGTTGCCTTCGGCTGCCCGTATCAAGGGGACGTGCCTGTAGATGCTGTCTTCAGATTAGCGGATGCTTACTTATCCAGGGGGGCTACCGCGGTGATCTTGGCCGATACCACTGGCATGGCTACCCCACCTCGAATCGATGGCCTAGTTCGGGCCTACAAAAAGCGGTTTTCGAACACCAGTTTTGGGCTCCATTTGCATAATAATCGGGGAACGGCGATGGCCAACCTTTATGTGGCCCTCGAGGCCGGAGTGAATATGTTTGACACTGCCTTGGGTGGGATCGGCGGTTGCCCTAATGTACCCCATGCAGCCGGAAATTTACCGACCGAAGACGTTGTCTACATGCTCGAAGATATTGGTGTGGATACCGGTATTGACCTGGTAGCCATCATAGACGCTGCCCATCTGCTGGAGAAGATCCTCGGCCAGATCCTGCCCGGCCAGGTAATGAAGAGCGGCCCGCGAGACCCGGAAATCGCATCAAAGATATGCAGTGTCGGTCATACTTAGAAGAGGACTTATGGTAGTCCTTATAAATGTGTTATTCATGCAATATCAACTTTTAAAGGAGGAGAAATTATGAGTAAAAGACTGATGTTTTCGTTAGTTGGGGTATTGGCAATACTTTTCATGTGTGTAAGCGTGCATGCCGCCAAAATAGGTATTGACATCAATTGTACCATGAAGCCCGGAGGATCAGAAGAGGCTGGCATCAATAAGTTCAAAGAGATTGTTGAAAAAGAATCCGACGGCCGTATGAAAGTGAAAATATTTATGAGCGGCCAATTGGGAAAAGAAAAAGCGGTCCTCGAATTGTTGAAAATCGGGCAGACACAGATGGCCCTGACAGGGGGACTGTTTCGTACCATGTTTGCCAAGGAGTACGATCCCATATCCATTCCTTTTTACCTGTCAGACTGGGAATGTGTGAAGGCCTATCTGGAGGGCCCGATGGGCAAGAAGATAGGGCAGTTGGCCCTGGAAAAGGGCGGCGTCATAGACTTTGGTCCCCAGAAAAGAGCAGGCCGCCACATGACCACCAACCGAAAGATCATTGAGCCAGAAGACATCAAGGGCTTGAAGTTACGCCTGCCGGCCATGCCGATCTGGGTTGATGTCTGGAAAGAACTGGGGGCTCTGCCCACGATAGTTCCGGCTCCGGAGATCTATCTGGCTATGAAAACAGGCCAGGTCGATGCCCATGAAAACTCCCTTGTTTCTCCTTATTCCCGCAAACTATGGGAAGTTCAAAAATATATCATCTTGACCGACCATGTCTTCTTCCCCTGGCACTGGGTGGCCAGCAAGGCCTGGTTCGACAAACTTGATGCCAAAGACCAGGCCCTCATCCGTAAGGCGGTAGCCGAGGCCAGGGCATGCGGAGACAAGGTAGAAGACGAGAAGGATGCTTTCTATGCCACCGAGTTGAAGGAAAAAGGCATGATATTTGTCACCCCTGATAAGGCGGCAATCCGGTCCAAGGCCATGCCAGCCATCAATAGGGCCATCGGTAATCTGGCTCCTGAGGTGGCAGCAGAAATTGACAGGGTTTGTAAATAGGCTAATAAAGGGGAAAAAATCATAAAGTCCCCCTTTAGTAAAGGGGGACTAATGGGTTTTCTTGTTCGAATTGCATCTGTCTTTGACCCTATCGTAAAAGGAGGATAGTGTATGCGCTATCTGGTCCGTTTTTATGACGCCGGAGCTTTAATTTGCTTTGTGGCCATGATGGGCTGCGTTGTCCTTGAAGTGTTCACCCGCAATGTCATTCATATCCCCACCACCTGGGCCGAGGAGTCGTCACGATTCTTTTTTGTCTGGTCCGTGTTCTTGGGCTCAGCCTCGGCATGGTTTCGAGGGGCGCACATTATCGTTAATGTGCTTCCCCGCA
>JAKLQB010000586.1 GCA_022013615.1 Desulfobacterales bacterium
AGGCAGATCGATTTTAGCTTCCGGCCATATGATAAAACTTAACTTATCTATCTCTTTTTGGCTGAGTCCTTTGAAGGGGAACGGAAAGACTTTTGAAATTTTTTCATGAAACTTACGCCCTGATGTGTCACAAAGAATCTCTCCGGTTGCATCAAGATCATCCTTTAAAAGGGACCTTTCAGACTCTATGAACCACTTAAAATTGCTTTCAGCATATTCGTCCCGGGAAATGTTTGGGAATATTACCATCCTGCCAATGGGTATCCTTAATTTACCCATATATTGAGGGCGATCGGAAAGAAAAGAGGGGAACTCGTTTAATTTCTCCATAAGGGTGTTTACATATCCCTTGGCCTGCTTATCAGGGTTGGTCCTTTTCTCACTTTTTCCTGAAATGCGGATGGTAAATTGGAGGGGATTGCATGAAATAATTTGCCGGGTGGTCCAGTCTTTTACTTCTATGACTAAGAGCCCAAATTTTTTTCCGAAGAGAATAAAATCGGGCTCTTTTCCCGTTCTTCCAATTGGAGGCTCATACCAGCAAATGAAATCCTTGTGAGGTCTCGCCGCTTCCCTTATGAACCTGAAAACCCTTTTTTCACCCTTAGTGGTCTTCTCGTAACCCTCAATATCATCAGGATGCATTTGGGCCATGGCCAATACCTAAAGTCTAAATTCTTCCGATTCAAGAAATTCTCTCAAAGAATAGCTTTCATGACCGATTGCAATGTAAAGGTGATAACCCGGGAATCACCTGTTAAATAGATGTCGCCTTTTACAATCTGGCTAAGGATTTATTGTGCCAGATACCGGCCGATAACCATTCGCTGAACCTCTGAGGTCCCTTCAACAATCTGGGGGAGTTTGGCTGCCTTGTAAATGCGGGATACGCGATACTCATTCATGTATCCATATCCTCCATGGATCTGCACGGCATCACTGGCAACCTTTTCCAGAATCTCCGAGGCATAAAGTTTGGCAGCAGTTGCCTCAAATGTATGATTACGGCCCTGATCCTTAAGCCAGGCCGCCTTAAGGTACTGGTTTCTGGCCAATTCGATGGCCACTGCCATGTCCGCCAGCTTGAACTGGATGCCCTGACAATTGAACATCGGTTGCCCGAACTGGATCCGTTCTCTGGCATAGCGTAATGATTCATCCAGACAGGCCTGGGCCGCTCCAACACACACGGCAGCAATACTCAACCGGCCGGTTTCGAGCACGGCCAGGTGCTGCGAAAAACCGCGGTTCGGGTCCCCCAGCAGGTTTTCTTTTGGAATGCGGCAGTCTTCCAGGATGACCCCGTGGGTGGCCGAAGCATGCATGGCCATTTTGTTATACCGCTCTCCTAACTGAAAGCCCGGTGCATCTCTGGGAACGATAAATGTGGAGATAATGTTTTTTCCATCCTTTTTTTTCTCGGTTATGGCAGTGGCTAAAAGAACGGATGCATGGCGGAGTCCGATGTTGGTAATAAACTGTTTGGTTCCGTTGAGAATCCACTCGTTGCCCTTGAGAACAGCGGTTGTCCTAATGGATGCCGCATCCGAGCCTGCGTCGGGTTCTGTAAGCCCGAATGCGCCGATCTTAAGGCCTTTTGCAATAGGCACCAGCCATTTTTTCTTTTGATCTTCTGTTCCGAAGACATAGATCTCTTGCCCCACGATACTTGTGGTGACGTCCAACAGGGCACCTAAAGACATATCTCCACGGGATATCTCCTCAATACAGACATGCATCCCCACCCAATCGCCCCCGCTGCCACCGTAAGTCTCAGGAAAGGGGATTCCCATCATCCCCAATTCGGCCATTTGATCCATTATGTCGTAAGGGAAATCCCCGGTTCTTTCCATCTCTTCCGAACGGGGAGCAATCACTTCCCTGGCAAAGTCCCGGCACATACCCTGAATCATCAGGTGCTCTTCGGTCAGATCAAAATTCATTGTTGTCCTCATTCAGTCGTGGATTCTTTAATAGTTCACAGGGCTCAGGGGCCAGGGACAGGGAAAGACAACGGTCGTCCTTAGGGCTTCCGGCATGCTGAAGCAAGTTGTGAAATCGCATGCCTCTCCCAGGCCTGAGTTTCTGCCTCGTACATAGAATATGGAATGGTGGAGTATTGGAATGTTGGATAGTTCTTCACAATTAGCATTTACCTGATGGCGATCAATGTCGGGCACTACACCCTTTCCTTGAACTCCTTCCCTAACAGCCCTTCTGGACGGACAAGAAGAACGAGGATAATAATCAGGAACGCAAAGGTATTCTTGAAGGCTATTGATACATAACCACCAGCCAGACTTTCCGCAACCCCCAGAATAAGACCACCGACAATGGCACCTGGCAGACTATTCAGGCCTCCCAATATAGCCGCCGCAAAGCCCTTTAGAAAGGGCTCCAGCATAAAGAAGGGGTCAAGGAGCAAGGCAGGGGCCAAAAACAACCCGGCTATTACGCCTAAAATCGCGGCCAGGCCCCAACTCAGAGCCAGGATGCTCCGTGTGGGGATGCCCATGGTCTGGGCCGCGGGGAGATTTTCGGACGTGGCGCGCATGGCCAATCCCAGCCGTGTCTTTTGCACCAGAAGGTAAAACAGAAGGCTTGCAAGCAAACCAATGCCAAAGGTACCCAGGCTTAACTGGCTGATCACAAGACCACCGAACTGGTAGATCTTGGTGTCTGATAGGGGGAAAGGAAAAGATTGAGGCATTGTCCCGCCAAAACGGGAGACAAGACCTTGCAAGATTAGTCCCAAACCCACGGTCAAAATTATCTGGCCTAACTGTGTAGCCTCGCGACGCTGGGCAGGCACTAACACGCAAAAATAGAAAGTCATAGCAAGAGCAGCCCCGAACATCAGGGCAAGTATGAAAGCCAGCCAATAATGAAGATTGAGTCCCAGGAGAGCAAATGCGATAAAGGTGCCTGCCGTAGTAACGTCACCGTGGGCAAAATGCAAGATGCGGGTAGAGCGATAAATCAGAGCTAATCCCAATGCCACAAGGGCGTAAATGCTACCTGTTGAGAGACCTGAGATTACGTACTGTAAAAATTGCGTCATATTTCCTTTACTCCCACCCTGACCCTGACCATCCCCCATATAAGAGAAAAACTATTTAAAGAATTTCCGGATGAACACTACCTAAAAGGCCAGTTCCTGAAATATAGCCTCATCTTGAACCACCTGCCGTAAAGGCCTAATGGTTCAAAGATCAGTACAAGGAGTATGGTCACTCCATAGACAACGGGCACCATTTCCTTGTAGGCGCTGAAGACCTGGGGTACTAAAATCACGAAAGCTGCCCCCATAATAGAGCCTTCCACCGAAGCAAGTCCTCCTATGATGACGGCCACAAAGAGGGTAATGGCTTCCATAAACGTGAACATGTTGGGCTCCAGATAACCCATGAAAAGGCCGTAAAGCCCTCCCTGAACTCCAGTGTAAAAAGAACTAACAGCAAAAGAGAGCAGCTTGTAACTGGTCAGGTTTACTCCAATGACCTCGGCCGCAATGTCGTTATCTCGGATAGCAATAAAGGCCCTTCCCATATAAGAAGAGACAATATTATAAGTGGTAAGTGTAAACAAAAGGGCGATCAGAAAATTGAAATAGTAATTAAAGGTGATCGCGGTTAACCCGAAGAGCGGGGTCATCTTTTGAATGATCAGGCCCATGCGCCCGCCAGAGAGCACTTCGGAATTAACAAAGACCTGATATACAGCAATGCCGAAACCCAAGGTGGCAATGGCTAAGTAAGGCCCTTTTAGACGGAGAGAAGGAAATCCCACCACTAAACCGAAGAGCCCTGCTGCCAGACCCGCGGCGAAAAGCCCTATTGGCCAGGGCATGCCAAGACGACTCATGTGCCCAAAGGCGAATGCACCAATGGCCAGAAATCCGGCCTGTCCAAAGGAGATCTGGCCTGTATACCCTATGAGAAGGTTTTGTCCCTGAACACCAATGGCGTAAATAAATATAATTGTGGCAACATAGGTGATATGTTCCGGCGCGTACCACGGGAGCAAAAGAAGAAGCAACACAAAGAGCCCCACCCATACCCGGGTCCAGGGCTTGCGAATGAGCTGTAGCTCTTCTTTGTAACTTTCTATCAGATCCATCCCGGCTTATCCTCTGTACATTTTCTCGATCAAGTCCGCATAACGATCTTCTAAGAAACGCCGTTTGACTTTTTTCGTGGGTGTAACATCGCCATCCTCTTCGTAAAAACGCCTGGGTAATAATTCGAATTTCTTGATGGATTCTACCCTGGAAAGAGTCTTGTTAACTTTTGAGACTTCCCTTTCAATGAGCTTTCGTATCTCTGCATTTTGTGTCAGGTCGGCAAAGGTGGTGAAAGGGATCCTATTGTCCTGGGCATATTTGGTAACATTGTCTTCATCGATTAGGATAAGGGAGATCAGGTATTTCCTGCCGTCCCCGATGACCACGGCGTCCTGGATATAAGTACCGAATTTCAACTTGTTTTCAATAAAGGCCGGCGTGATGTTCTTGCCGCCTGCTGTGATAATGATATCTTTTTTCCGGTCCAGGATCTTGAGAAAACCGTCTTCCATTGCCCCGACATCTCCGGTGTGAAGCCATCCATCTTTAATTGTCTCGGCAGTGAGTTCGGGGTCCTTAAAGTATCCCTTAAATACGCCGGGGCCTTTGGCCAGGATCTCGCCGTCTTCAGCAATCTTGACCTCGATTCCGGGAATGGGCTCTCCTACATATCCCCAGCGCGGTCGCTCTAACCTCTGGAGAGCAATGACTCCCGTTGATTCTGTCTGGCCGTAGCCCTCTCTCAAAGGGATGCCCATGGCATTGAAGTATTCAAAAAGTTCGGGCGAGGCCGGAGCCGCTCCGCATACGGCCAGCCGGACTCGATCAAAGCCCAACTGCCTCTTCAAATGGTACAGGACTAACCAATACATGGGCCAGTACAGGAACCCTAACCAGAACCGTTCCCTGCTCCCTTTTTGGGTGCGCACATAACGCAGGCCGACTTTCATTGCAAGGCCGTACATAGCCCTTTTCAGGATGGTTGAATCGGACATTTTTATCATGATCATGGAGACATATTTCTCCCAGATGCGTGGTACACTGCAGAATATGGTCGGGGAAACCTCTCTGAGATTCAGGGGTAAGGTGTCAATACTCTCCACGAAATTCACGGTTCCGCCGTACCAGATGGCCCCGAACAGGGATATGAGGTTTTCGTAGATGTGGGCCAGGGGCAGGTAGGAGAGCATTTCGTCTGTCTCCTGGAACGGATTGGCCTCCATGAAGGATTCGGTGAGTTTCAGAATGTTGTAGTGGGAAAGCATGGCCCCTTTGGGCCGGCCGGTAGTGCCCGAAGTGTAAATAATCATGGCCGTGTCATCGGGCTTGATGTCATTTAACCTGTCCGGCAAGCTTTCCGGATGGTCACGGAGGTAGTCCCGGCCCTTTGCCAGGAATTCATCGAAAAAAATGATCCTTTCGTGCGAAAAGCCCCAGAGTCCCTTTGGATCCCAGACCACGACCCGGGCTACTTTGAGTTCATCAGTGATCTGGAGGACCTTGTCCACCTGCTCTTCATTTTCCACGAAAAGGACCCTGGATTCGGAATGGCCGACCACATAAGCAACCTGGTCCGGGGCAGATGTGGGATACACGCCGCACGTAACTCCTCCGGCGGTCATGGCTGCAAGGTGGCAGATCACCCATTCAGGCCGGTTGTCGCCTAAGATAGACACACGGTCCTCCCTTTGAAGCCCAAGGGCCAAAAGACCTGCCGCCACCTCCCGGACCTGCTGGCCGTATTCCGTCCATGAGATCCGGTTCCAGATACCATAGTCTTTGTGCCGGAGGGCCACACGGTCCTTGAGACGATCCACCTGGCGGAAAAAAAGGTCAGGAAAGTGGGTTGCTTCGCTCTGTATCACCACGTCCTCCTTTTCTTATACAAACGCCATCCTTTAGGTGAAACCGTATCCCCTCCGATACCCAGGTAGAGTTCCTGCACATCCTCGTTTTCCTGCAATTCATCTGCCGTACCTTCCAGCACAATTCGACCGGATTCCATGATATAGCCGAATGTCGCAATTCTCAGGGCCATCTTGGCATTCTGCTCAACCAGAAGAATAGTCGTGCCTGCCTGGCTTATCTGGGAAAGGGCATCGTATACGTGGCGACCCACTATGGGGGCAAGTCCCAGGGAGGGTTCGTCTAACATGAGAAGCTTGGGCCGGCGCAGTATGGCCCGTGCCATGGCAAGCATCTGTTGCTCGCCCCCGGAAAGGGTCTCGGCCTGCTGGCTGGCCCGGTCCTTGAGAATGGGAAAAAGGTTGAAAATGAATTCAAAGTCATCCTGGATTCCGTGGCCTTTTCGGCCCCAACAGCCAAGATCCAGGTTCTCCTTCACACTGAGTTCCCTGAACAAACCTCGATCCTCAGGCACATAGACTATCCCCAAGCGTGCGACACGCTCCGGGGCTAATCGGTGGATGCGCTTTCCAAGGAACTGAATAGTGCCCTTTTTGGGCTGGTCTTTAAGCAGCCCGGCAATGGTCTTGAGCAAAGTGGTCTTACCCGCTCCATTTGGTCCTAAGACCGCGAATATCTCCTTTTCCTTTACCTCTAAAGAGA
>JAKLQB010000587.1 GCA_022013615.1 Desulfobacterales bacterium
AGGAACATATGAGCAAAACTGTGAGTTAAAACCAAAGTAACCTCTACCCTACCCCCTATGCCCGACTTAGTACAGGTTTGATTAAGCTATGATGATTTGATACCCGCAGAACCGGCAAAGAAGCAGGCCACAAAGTGGTTTTCCCTTACTTCTTTGAGTTGCGGAGCTTCCCGGCTGCACATACCCTTTGCATAGAGGCATCGTGTGTGGAAACGACACCCTGGGGGAGGATTAATAGGACTGGGCACATCGCCAGGCAGAACGGTCCGATTGCTCTTTTTTCTTGGGTTGGGCACTGGCGCTGCGGAAAGCAGTGCCTGGGTGTATGGGTGGAGCGGTGTTTTATAGAGCGGGTCAGAATCGGCCAACTCCACCACTTCGCCGAGATACATGACCGCCACACGGTCGCTGATGTGCTCCACCACGCTTAAATCATGCGAAATAAAAAGATAGGTCAGGCCAAATTCCTCCTGCAAGTCCTGCAACAGGTTTATGACCTGGGCCTGGATAGACACGTCCAGGGCCGAGACAGCCTCATCGCAAATGATCAGTTGGGGGTTTAGAGCCAGGGCACGGGCCACGCCAATACGCTGGCGCTGGCCACCGGAGAACTGGTGGGGATAGCGGCGCATTTGCTCCCGCTTGAGACCGACCACTCGAAGCAGTTCCAGCACCCGTGCCTCGCGCTCGCGGCGGTTGGTCATGCCGTGGACAAAAAGAGGTTCACCAACAATATGGGCCACGTTCTTACGCGGGTTAAGGGAGGAAAAAGGGTCCTGGAAGATAACCTGCATTTGCCGGCGAAGGGCCCGCATCTTCTCCTTTCTATAGCTGAGAATACTCTCACCACGAAAAAGCACATCGCCGCTGGTCGGCTCCTCCAACCGCAGAATAAGCCGTCCCAGTGTGGATTTGCCGCAGCCTGATTCGCCCACCAGGCCCAGCGTCTCGCCCGGCCGGATGTCCAGACTGACTCCGTCAACGGCCTTGACCGAGGCAATCTGTCGCAGAAACACCCCTCCAGTGATGGGGAAATGCTTGACTACATTTCTGACCTCAACAAGGGGCGTGTTGGTATTTTTATTAGCCTCACGCATAGTTATGACATCGAACCCTATGACCGTTTCCGAGGTTTATGATAGTAGGCTCAATATGCCTGCACTCCTCCCGGGCCTCAGAGCAGCGTTTGTGGAAAAGGCAGCCCGCGGACAATTTAAAAAGCGATGGCACTACCCCAGGGATAGTGCTTAGCCTCCGACGCTTCTCCTCCCGGCCTAAAACTGGAATCGAATTCATCAAACCGATAGTGTAAGGATGTTTGGGCTCGGCAAAAAGAGTATCCACGTCTGCCTCCTCCATGACCTTACCGGCATACATGACAACCACATTCTGGGCCATCTCAGCGATGACTCCCAGATCGTGGGTGATAAAAAGGATTGAAGCGCCCGCTTCATCTTTGAGTTTATTCATCAAATCGAGAATC
>JAKLQB010000588.1 GCA_022013615.1 Desulfobacterales bacterium
CAGTATTTTTGGTCTGAGATTTTTGATCTTAATATAAGCAACTTTTTGTCCGGCCGATTCAAGTTTTTTGCCCAATTCTAGATTAAAATTCTTTAACTCAGTATCTGCTAAGAATTTCATAACAATTATCGGGCCTTGACTCGATCGAAGACTTCTTCTGTCGCTACCATACAGTGAGCGTAGATCAATGCAGCTCTTATATCATCTGGCTCAAGTTCGGGGTAGTCTTCAAGGATTTCTTGTTCAGTTGCGCCTTTAGCAAGCAGTTCCAATAACATTTCAATAGATATCCTCAGGCCACGAATGAGGGGCTTGCCGCAAAGAACGTCTTTATCAAAGGTGATCCGTTTTAGTAAATCTTCCATTTTTTTCTCCCATGAAGTTCATCGAGGCAAAGGAGCAAAAGGACTATTTGAGCCTTTATTGTAGGTGAGGTCAGGCTGCCAATTGTCGCCGGAGAACATCTATATCGCGCTCTAATCGCGTCACACGCTCCTCCATCTTACCATGTTCGTATTTGGTAACGGCAGTCTCAAAAAAGCGGTCTATCCTGGCGTTATTGGCATCAAGGCGATTGATCAGATCAGAATGAATTTCATCAAAGCGCAGGGTTAATTCAGCGCGTATGTCATCGATCCGTTTATCCGTATCATTAAAGCGTTTAGTGAATTCAGCACGAACCTCATCGATCCGTTTATTCACCTCATCGATACGCCGGCTTTGATCTACCAGGTGCGTGTTCACATCGTCAAGACGCTTGTTAGTCAAATCAAGGATGGCCAGGATCTTACTGTTTTCATCCTTGATTTTGCCTAGATCAGGAACAACCACCTCTTGTAAAACTTTTTGAACTGTCTCCGATATGTCCATATCGCCTCCCAGTGACAATTATTTTGTTATATATTCTGCATGCTTGGGCAAAAATAGTCAAGAAGGAAAATTCCAACTCCTCACTCTGGAAGATAGGGGGAAATATTGAAATTTGGTATTCACCACCCAGCTTGTCCCGTTAGGCTTAAAGCAAAGGGTATTGCATTGATATTATCTTATCGAATCCATTGAATGTTGATTAGATGAGCTACCTTCTTGAACTCAGGATCACCTGTTACAAGTATGGCCGACTGTTCTAAAGCACAGGCTAATGCAAAACAATCGGCATATGAGATGGGATAGTCTGCTTTAAGTTCTGCTGCCTTATAGACAAGAGCCTCCGGAGCTGGAAGAATCTTGAAGCCCAACTGATGAACTCGCCCCAATATTTCCACCTTCTTATTGTCACCAAATCTCCTTTTGGTCATATAAATAATCTCGCCAAGATTAATTACACAAATGAGTCGATCCAGCCGTTGTTTTAGTGCTCTTCGCAAGATTTTGGCTACAACTTCGGTTCCCTCTTCTTCTTGAAAAAATGCAAGAAGCGCGTGACTATCGAACAGGTATCTGGATGTCATTCATCAAAATCCTTCCTTCTTTCTTTAAGCAGTTCCTCGGATAATGAAGGGTTTGGGGGAAGACAGCCCATAGCCTGGCTTATAGGGTCTTTAGAGGGTGGCACAAGAAAAATTAGGTTTCCGTATTCAAAAATCTGAATTTTGCAGCCCGGCTGAATGCTGTATTTTTTTCTTATTGCAGCAGGTATTACTACCTGGCCCTTGGCCAAAACCTTGACGGATTGCATGCGATACTCCTATTTGTTGGTTAAACATTTTGCTAAATTGTATAACTTTTGGATTTAAGTGTCAATGGGGAAAAGGGAACACTGTATCGTTTGCTGTTACTGTTCTTTTAATGGGAACAAGTGCGTTGTCCGCGTTTTAAATGCAAGAAAATAATTGACAATAGCCCTGACTCGCTGCGAATATTGGTTATTTAGACGTCGTCAAATAGTCGAGTGAAAAATGGTTGAAACTACCGGGAACGTCGTGATGTTTTGCTTTGGTAGAAAAACCGAACCGTACACGGCAGGGTATAAATGGAATCAGACAGGTAATTTGAGAGGTGCGTATGTCAGGAATTAATGTAGGAATTATCGGATTTGGGACTGTTGGGGCTGGGACGGTTGAAATACTCACCAAAAACCGGGAGATCATCTTGAGCCGTGTGGGAAACGAAGTGACCTTGAGGAAGATAGCGGATCTGGATATTGAGTCTGACAGAGGGGTCCCTGTGGATCGTGACCTGTTGACCACCGAGGCCATGGATGTGATTGATGATCCGGATATCCATGTGGTTGTAGAGCTTATGGGCGGCTTGCAAAAGGCCAAGGAGTATATTCTGAAGGCCATGGAAAGGGGCAAGCATGTGGTCACTGCCAATAAGGCGCTTCTGGCGGAATCCGGCCAGGAAATATACCAGGCAGCCGAACATTATGGTGTAAGCCTGGCCTTTGAAGCGAGCGTGGGTGGCGGGATCCCGGTCATCGGGGCCTTGAGGGGCGGTCTTTCTGCCAACCACATTCATACTACGATGGGGATTTTGAATGGAACCTCTAACTACATCTTGACCAGAATGACACAGGAAGGGCTTCCATATGACAGGGTGGTTCAGGAGGCGGTAGAGTTAGGTCTTGCCGAGGACCCTCCCACCCTGGATGTGGACGGGATAGATGCGGCGCACAAATTGGCCATACTTATGTCCATCGGGTTTGGGTCACCGGTTTCTTTTAAGGAAATCTATAAGGAGGGTATTACTGAACTCACCCCGGATGATATTCGATTTGCCGGAGAATTCGGTTACTGCGTCAAATTGCTGGCCATTTCAAGAAATCTGGGCGGCATGCTGGAGGCACGAGTTCACCCTGCCATGATTCCAAAAGACCACATTATGGCCAATGTGAATGGAGCCTATAATGCAATTTATCTTGAGGGTGATTTTGTGGGCCCAAATGTCTATTACGGGCTGGGGGCCGGAAGAAGACCCACGGGGAGTGCCGTAGTTTCAGATATTATGGATCTGGCAAGGCAGATCAGGCTGGGCGTTAAGATGCCCATGCCTCCCCTTGGCCATGTAAGCCCACCGGAGGCCGGAATCCATATACAGCCCATGGAAGAACTGAGTACTTCATACTATTTCAGATTTTCAGTTCTGGACAGCCCCGGGGTGCTCTCAAAGATATCCGGTATCCTGGGTAATCACAAAATCAGTATAGCCTCTGTGATCCAGAAAGGCCGGGAGGTGAACGGATCTGTACCACTGGTTATGATGACCCATGAGGCCAGGGAAAGCAATGTGCAAAAGGCCATATCTATAATAAATGAGCTGGATGTTTTGACAGGTAAGACTATGATGATCAGAGTGGAGAACAAATAGTGCGCAAATAAAGTGCCTAAAGTGAACTAATCCCGCCGCGGCGGGACTAAAGTGCCTAAAGTTACAAAAAACAATCCGGACAGCCTCATATCAAGGGAATGTATCTAACAGGCGACCTAATGGCTAAAGCGCGTAAGACAACAAAATATATACTTCTGGTTGGAGATGGGATGGCGGATTACCCAACCCCGGAACTGGATGGAAAAACGCCCCTTGAGGTTGCCGAAACCCCCAATATGGATCGAATCGCTTCCTGCCGGATCGGGGTTGCGCAAACCATTCCGGAGGGCATGGAGCCGGGTAGCGATGTTGCCAATCTGTCGTTGTTAGGCTACGATCC
>JAKLQB010000589.1 GCA_022013615.1 Desulfobacterales bacterium
TAAAGAAGCTCTGTCGATAGTCGTTAGAACTGAATGCGCCCACTGTTCTCAGTCCATGCACATTGAAATTAAAAGCGATCTAAACTACCATGTGAAGGAGAAGGGTTGTGAACCTATAATTTTTGTACCCGATGTGAATTTATACAAGCTTGAAGATCCTAATATTATTAATGCATTTTGAAAGGAGAGTGTATTCTTCTGGTCAGAAGAACACGCAAAGGAATATCGCAGAAAGGTTCACAGGATACGTGGTGCATACTTTACACCAAAACAGGTCACGTATGTGACGAGAACCATCCAAAGTGCGATTTTTGGATTTAAGCAATAAGGTAAAATATAGAATGCCTTACCGGCAATCATATTTACTCAGGCCTGGGGTCAAGTCTGCCCTTGAGTCTTGCTGACATTCCATATGAGTCAAGGGCCCCATGGATAAGCATAACAAGCCGGGTGGAGGTGAAAGCAAAAAGTTGGCGGGTTTTACGTAAAGGTTTTTGGTTCACGAACTACCGAGGTCGACACATCACCCGGAAACGTTATACCTCTTTTCAGATAGGTAGCATCTAATGAATATGCGAGGAAAATGTTATGAATATGAAAAAGCTCGTCATTATTTTTGTCCATGCCTTTATCGGCTGGGTACTTTGCGCTGCAACGATGGGAATTGGGATGGCTACAATGACCCTTGAAAAAACCCTCATCGTCCATGCCATTGGGGCCCCGATATTCTTTGCTGTCGTCTCTCTGATTTATTTTCGCAAATTCAACTACACAACACCTCTCCAGACCGCGATGATTTTCGATGGCTTTGTGATAGCCGTAGATTTTTTTGTGGTAGCCCTCTTAATTAACCGCAGTTTGGAAATGTTCGTCAGCTTACTTGGCACCTGGATTCCGTTTGCGCTGATATTTGCTTCGACCTATCTGACGGGGGTATCTGTGCTGAAAAACGCTAAAACTGAAGCCTTGATTTAGTGAAGGAGAAACATAACCCCCAGCAAGCAGGAATGAATATGTCTCATGACCACAACCATCAAATAAGCAATTACAATCGCGCCTTTGCTATTGGTGTTTTGCTCAATGTCATTTTCGTTGCGATTGAAGCAGGCTATGGAGTTGCAGCAGGATCTTTGGCCCTGATAGCAGACGCTGGGCATAACCTAAGCGATGTGCTAAGCCTATTGATAGCCTGGGGTGCTGGTTTGCTGGCTACGAAACCCGCAACTGAGAAAAGGACATATGGTTTCCGCAAGGTGACGATAATGGCTTCTTTAGCCAGTGCAGTATTGCTACTTGTTGCGCTGGGCGGCATTACATGGGAAGCCATTGGCCGATTCTTCGATCCAAAACCGGTTGAGGGGATGACCGTTATCGCGGTTGCTGCCATTGGCGTTGTTATTAATACAATCACAGCGTTGCTTTTTGTATCCGGCCAGAAACACGACTTGAACATCAGGGGTGCATTCCTCCATATGGCCGCCGATGCTGGTGTTTCATTCGGTGTCGTCGTGGCGGGTATAATCATCATGGTCAAAGGCTGGTTGTTGATTGATCCTCTAATTAGTCTTCTTATCGTAGCTGTTATCCTCGTTGGCACTTGGTCTTTGCTCCGTGATTCGATGAATCTTGCCATAGATTCTGTTCCTAAAGGCATTGATATAGCTGGAATAAAAAGATGCTTAACCAGCCTTGAAAACGTTTCTCAGATACATGATCTGCATGTTTGGCCTATGAGTACAACGGAAGTTGCTCTGTCTGTCCATTTGATTATAGTTGACGATTCCTTGAACAATGATTTTCTGCCTAAACTCCAGCAACAGTTACATGATCGTTTCAGCATAGAACATTCTACGATACAGGTTGAAAAACATGATGATGGTCCCTGTATGTTAAACAAGAACGGATGCATATAAAAGGGTTATGTGGCTGAAAGATGCTTGACATTCCACTCATATTTTCCTGAACAATCATGGTGATAAAATGATTATTAAACACCAAAAAAGAAATAGATTTAGCAAGAAAACGGATGAAGGAGGTGAAACAACCATGACTCGTCCCACATTCCATGATTTTAAAAAGAAAGCATTAAGCGATCCAGGCGTAAGGGAAGAATACGAAGCACTATCTTCTGCTTATAATCTTAGAAAAAAATTAATTGGTCTTCGCAAAAAAGCCGGTCTAACCCAAGAAGAGCTTGCTAAGAGGCTGCATACGCAGAAAAGTAATATTTCTCGCCTTGAGAATGTGAATTCAAAAATATCGCCAAAATTATCAACAATAGAAGAATATGCCAAGGCAGTTGGGTTTAAATTGAAACTCGATTTTGTGCCCCAAAACACTTTAAAATCGCATAACAATGCAAATTTACCCTGACTCTCAAAGCCTCGCTGCTCTTATCTTATTTGAATTTCCGTGTTTAACTGCCTTTTCGAAAAAACTTGTTGGCTTTGGGGTCAGGTGATTTGCGGCGTTCGCCGTGTAATGAATAAAGGCCTGAGGTCGGGCCTGAGGTCAGGCCTGGATTCAAGGCAAAAGATTTTAAAGTCAAGCTTGACGGTTTCGTAAAAAGTCTGAAAATCACTATTTTGCCGATTTCGCACCCAATAAATTCAAATAGGTACAAAGTTGATTTTGGGAAATCTTGACTTTTTGCGATGCCATCAAGCTTGGTTCGGTTGTGGAAAGCGATATCCGGATATATTACATTGAGAACAGATTTAATTTTTTAAGACAAAAACTCCGGGCACTTTGACCATGGAATTATGCAGTCCTTTATTTCTAAATGGACGTCAGGATACAAAATTGGCATTGTATTGAGAAAAATGAAGAATTGACTTCTGGAGGAAAACATGCTGGAAGAAACTGGTAGAGTGGAGCTCGAAAAAGGGCTACGGATCCTATGGATTATTTGGGCAGCAATGTTGGGGTCTTTGTTTATTTACGTTTTCATCTGTCATCAAGTCGGCGAGGAAATAAGGGGAAACACGAGCCCTGATTTCCCTATTGGTCTATTAAAGAACATACTTTACGGTGCAGTAATTGTTACACTATTCCTTGCCCATTTTTTACGAAGGTTTATGCTTACAGGCCGGTTCAGCAGCTCTGAAGTTAAGCTTTTCAAACCTGCGTCGATTTCTAATCAGCCTTCAATTCTTGCTAAATATACAATCGCTGTGTTTGTCTCTCTTGCACTTTGTGAAAGCATTGGGATCTACGGACTTGTTCTGTTTTTTCTTGGCGATGACCTCCAAACCCTCTACATTTTTATCACTATTTCGGCTCTATCCATGCTCTTTTATCGCCCGAAAATGGAGGAACTTGAACGGCTAACCTTGATTATGAAACGTGATTAATAAGGAGGATTTATGAAGAGCTACCGTAAAGAACTATGGTTTGAAATTCCTACTCGCCGGGCTTTTATCAACATCACATCACAGGTTGAAGACTGTTTGCGGGAAAGCGGCATCCGGGAAGGTTTAGTGCTCGTAAACGCGATGCACATAACCGCATCTGTATTTATCAATGATGATGAGCATGGACTTCATCAGGACTACGAGGATTGGCTGGAGAAATTGGCCCCCCACGAGCCAATCAGTCGGTATCGCCACAATCGAACCGGAGAGGACAATGGAGATGCTCACTTAAAGAGGCAGATAATGGGGCGCGAAGTGATGGTTGCGGTGACGGATGGACGTTTAGACTTTGGTCGGTGGGAGCAGATTTTTTATGGGGAGTTTGACGGGCGGCGCAGGAAGCGGGTGTTGGTAAAGATTATAGGGGACTGAAGGGAAGGGGGGCCATGATGGGTCCGGGGGGTTGTGCTGGATATGCGAGGCAGGCCCTGGATTGATCGCCAGGCCCTGGAGAGCTCTTCCATGGGGGACCATACACGGGTTCTACTGAAGACAGATAATGGACCCTGGCTTTTAGAATGTTAGCTGTCTAAACCCTCCACAATTTCCAACAGCTTCTTGCTTGTTGCCGGGGCCAAGCCAAGGTTGTTCAACTCTGCCTTAAGAGCAATCAACGTGCCATGGCCACCGAGGTACCCGTTTATGCGGGCCGCAGCCGTTGAATTTACAAAATCTTCTGTGGCAGGGTATATGGCGTTGAACTCTTTCATAAGGACTGGCCGTTGCCTGAGCAGGTACTTCTGATGATATGCTTCGGCCATGTAAAACTCTGATGCCGGGACAATTTCAGTGTGGATTTTAATTTTGCGCTTTGCTGCCTCCCGGGTTTTCGTTTCCAAGGCCAACCTCTTTTGATCCTCACTGTGAAAATACACTGCGGACATGTACTGCCGTGACCCGGATGGCATCGTTGGGTTGTGGCTCTCCCAAAAAATATCAAGCAGCTCCTCATAGGAGATCCTGGTCGGGTCGTAGTCGATCTGAATCGCTTCGGTGTGATCGTCTAAGCTGTGATATGTGGGCCTGTTTTTTTTGCCCCCTGTATACCCTACACGGGTACGAACAACCCCTGGGATGCTCCCGAACCGGGAGTCCGGTCCCCAAAATCAGCCAAGCGCGAAAGTAGCTGTTTCCGTTTTTTTTGGTACAGGCATATCTTCCCCTTTATTTTTCACAAACTTTAGCGCAACTGAATTAATACAGTAACGAAGTCCTGTAGGCTGTGGGCCATCGTTAAAAACATGTCCGAGGTGGCCGTCACATCTGCTGCACAACACTTCCGTTCTTTTCATAAAAAGACTGCTATCATCAGCCATTTCAATGCTTTTTTCAGAAAATGGAGCCCAAAAGCTTGGCCACCCTGTGCCGGAATCGAACTTAGTATCCGAACTGAACAGGACATTTCCACAGCACACACATTGAAAAGCACCTTTTTCTTTAAGGTTGTTATATTTCCCTGTAAAGGGTCTTTCGGTTCCCTTTTCCCGGGTAATACGGTATTGTTCCGGTGTAAGAAGCTTGCGCCATTCTTCATCGGTTTTGACTATTTTTTCAGGCATGTTTGCCTCCTTAAGGTTCTCTGGTTGAAGATAGTTTTCAGCCAGGATTTCTGGCTGCCAATAGGCAACAAAAAGAGCCGCAAATACAAGAGCATTTATACATATAAAAAGCTTAATGAATTTTTTATTCATACTACAGACCCCGTTATTTGATCTAAGAACTAGGTCCGATTTTTGGACACCATCCTCATCATAATGGCTATATGGAGCCAAATTGAGGAATTGTGAATTTAGGGATTGA
>JAKLQB010000590.1 GCA_022013615.1 Desulfobacterales bacterium
ATTATTATAAAAACAAAAAATGAGAATTTGTGTGTGTGACGTCTGAGCCCCCTTTTTATAGTTGAGGCACTCTCTATTTTTGTAGTTTCCTATTACCTCGTAAAACATATCCTCAAGGTCCATTTTTGATTTTTCAGTACATAGACCACACATAAAATTAGCGTTATAGGGGGCATACCCTAAAGGGTAGGGTCTCTGCTAACTTATTATGAAACCAGAAAATAAAATTCCCGCTGTGTGTGACGCCTGAATCCCCTTTTTATGTGACTACGTGTGACAACCCTTATCCCAAAAATGCCCTTTGTGTGTGTGTAACTGATAGGGTCCCATATTAAGAACCCCATTTAGGCAATCCGGTGGTCCCCCCCCCCATGGTACTAAACGAACATTTGCTTGTGTCTCTCAATAAACTTTTCCAAGTCTTTCACATCAAGGTATATTTTCCTGCCACCATCAAAACGGATAAAAGGTATTTGTCCTTGCCAGATACGCTCACGCATGGCCCAAACAGTTAGGCCTAACCAATCAGCAGCCGCTTTTAAGGGCAAAAGCCTGGGGCCTTGTGGATTGCCTATCCAATGTCCCTCCTGGGAGGCTTTATTTATGGGGTTCTTAGCGGCCATGTGCTTGAATTGTGCCTAAAAATTACCCTTCCTTTGCTAGGTTTTCTTAACATTTTCTCCTATAAACAAGAGCTTCTTCAGGTACTTTCTATTAATGCAGTACTCCCCGGTTGGGCTTCCTTTAGCGCTCCAGCTTGCCCTAAAAGCTCGACCTTTCGCTCTTCTTCAAAGGTTCCGCTCTTGTCAGGCATTGATTTACCTTTCCAGATTTTCTCTAGACGTTTCTTCACTTCTTCAGGCATTGGCACAAACTTTCCAGATGGTTCATCAGGGATGGTAAGCCCGACCGCTTTAGCGGGAGGTCGGGCGTCCGTCCCGTCCTTTTTTGGTATATTCATTTGGTTAATATGGTTAGGGGTTCTCTTTTTGACCATCGGTGAATCCTTGGAACCCCTTGACTGTTCTGGGCTTAAACCTTTTTTTTCATCTAATCCATAGATGGTTTCATTTTTGACCATGTGTTGGTTCTCTTTTTGACCATCTATGTTGGTTCTCTTTTTGACCATCTGTAAATTCTCCAAGACCTTTGATATTTCTTGCTCTGAGCCATCTTCAAGAGTAAATTGGTAATGCGTGTTTTTTTTCCATCCTTCTTGCTTTGGCCAGCCTATCAATCCCACTTTCTTGAGCCTTTTTCGGAACCTCAAGACGGTAGGTTTGCTCAAACCGGCCCTTTCTATGATTTTTTTTAGTGATGGAAAGCATAATTTCGACTTTCGATTACGAAAACTCTTAATCACTGTATAAACCCATTTTTCATTTGCTGATAAAACTAGAGTTTCAATAACAACGCTTTCAAGTTGTAAGTATTTGAGTTTGCGTTCGTTTTTATCCATTTTTTTGTTTGGTTATGAGTCTAATGAGTCCCCCAGATGCTTCTTTAAATATTTTGCTCCGAAACGGGTTCTATATGAACAGATTTCGCCTCAGAGACTATTTCAACGTTATGGTCTATCCTTTTTAGGCGATATGGAAAAAGGGGGCAGGTTTTTGAAACACATTTAACCACCTCAGACCTTTGACCACCCTGGCACCACAAGCAGTATTTTCTTATAGCTTTACCTCTTGCATTTGGATCCTGTTTCCCTTTCCCGGTCCTGAATGGAAATAGCGGGCAATCGGTGAAGGAACACCCTGTGACTTCACTGGGAATCCAGCACGAACAGTTGAGACAGCGCTCATGGATAGCCTTTCGCCTGTTAAGGTTAACTACCCTTAACCCGTCTTTGCTCATAATTGAGACTTTCACAAATCTGCCTCATTCTGCTTTCGCAGCCATTTTTGGACTTCATCCCAGCGGAACCGGAGATATTTGCCACACTTCACTACAGGAAGGGAACCGGGTCCGGTCTGTCGTGTCCTTGTGTACCACCAGGATTTCGGCAATTGGGTAAGTTCGACTAAATCATCAAGAGTTAAAAGATATTTTTCTTTCATAAAACCCTCCTTGAAAAAAAGTGATTTATAAATAAAAAAGGGCAACCTAAATGGTCACCCTCAACATACATTAAAGTGGAAATAAAATCAATAAATATACTGGAACAACGGACACTTACGGGAAAACGCACATCTGCGTTTACCCTATAATCTGCGTTTACCCATAATAACTTTCCTTCGCTCCCTCCCTGCGTTTCTTTGCTTTATATTTTCTTGCCTCGCCCGATTTGATACGTTTACGGTTATGCCACGCAAGACGGCAGTTGCTAGAACAAAATTTCGATGGTCGAGCAGTCTTGGCTAAATAAAACTTCCTGCAATTCATACATTTTCGAATCAGTTTTACATTCTCTTTTGAGATCAAGAATTTCCCTAAAGAATATAGTAAAGTTCCCAAAACATAGTTTTTATATTTTTGTGTTCTATTTCTTGCACCTGATAGATACCGATCATCAAATAAAGGTGCCTCAACTATTGAGCCATCCTCTCTGAGAATCATGGGTTTGTTGAGGATTTTTAAATGCGCAAATCTGTCCCTGAACCATTTATTCTCATAGAGGTTCTTACCATCAACGACGTCGTTCAGAACCCCCTTAAAGAGCTTCGAGTGTAAATCAAACTCTCTTAATAACGGATTCACTTTGACGTAGTGCTTGGCAATCTGTTCGATTTCCCCGAATCTTTTCTTAGACAAAGACTTTGCACATTCAAGATCCTTTATAGGTAGAAAAGTTCCCTCTATGAGACTTTTATCTTGTTTGCTTTTCGTCGATTTCATTACCCGTTTCATTACCCGTATTCTTTTGCAAAGTTCGTCAAAGAGGTTTCTTTCGATCTTAGTCATGGGCAGGAACCCTTGGATACTCTTAAATGGCGGCAAACGTCTACGGAATTTTCTAACGAAGTCAGGTGACAAGTCAAATGTCTGCTGTAAACCTAGGAATAGATTGTCCAACGTTTCATCAGGGTTTGATCCATTAACAAAGTCAATTACAAGCTGACCATAAAGTCTTTCTCTCTCTTTGTTTTTCATCTCCCGCCTCCTGTCACGGCCTGGTATTAATCCGGGGAAAGCGGTCCAGGAAAACCGCCTTTCGGGGAGCTCACCCTATCCCCGGAAGCTTTAAGGAACAAGGGATTCGTAAAAAAGTGGAATCCCTTGTTCCCATTTATTAAGTTACTGAATTAACTGTTTTTAAAAGCCAAAATCGGAACATTGGATTTTCAATCTGAAAACTGTGTCTGTAATTCTGTGCCTGTTTTTGTGCCCGCGAAGTCAATTTTTTCCTAAAAAACCCTAACATTTTCCAACATAGAAATCAAAAAAATATCAATGGTTCCTGCTATTTAGTTGATATCATTACTTTTCTGAAAATGCCCTTTTTGGTCTGAAAATCCCCGTGTCCGCAGTTCAATTCTGCGTCTCGGCACCAATAAAACACAATACTTTAAAAGGGTTAGCCATTATTGACTAACCCTTTTCTTTTGTGTATAATTGGAAATGGGACAAATATGGGACTGTAATTTTTCAAACCGATAAGAGAGTAGACTATGGACGTTACAATTTACAAAAGAAAACACAGTAGATTCTACTGGATCTTGTATTACCAAGGGGGAAAAAGGAAGAAAGAATCCACCAAAGTTTCAAATCTGAAGGTCGCAAGAAAAATCGCCAAACACAAACAAGATGAACTGCTGCGGTCAATTGGCATAGAGGACCCTGGCACACTCTTTTTTTCCAATCTGATACAGGAAATCCTCACCGATTACAGGCTAAATAATAGAAAATCTATAAATAAAGTATTGCAGAGAGCGAAACACTTAGTCAAATTCTTCACCGCGAGTAATCCCAGTAATATCGATAATATAAATACTATTAGTAGTGTAGAAATAGATGAAAAGGGTAATTGCCTTGGAAAAGATGAGAAAGGGAGCGAAATCGATGTAGGCAATATTAGACTCATAGACATAAGAGAGGTAGATATAGGGACATACAAAAAATGGCGCTCCGATAATGGCGCTGCCAACGCATCTATTAACAGGGAGCTTGCTATAATCAAAAGGGGTTTTAACCTGCTGAAAGAACAACGGAGAATTTTAGCAGTTCCTACAGTCAAGCTGCTCGAAGAAGGTAATGCCAGACAAGGATTTTTTGAGAAATGGGAAGTAGCCGCACTATTGAAACGCCTCCCCTTGCATCTCATTCCAGTTGTTAAGTTTGCGTACAAGTCTGGGTGGCGTAAAGAGGAGATTCTTAACCTCACTTGGAAAATGGTCGATCTTGAAGCGGAGGAAATCAATTTGCCGCCTACTCTTGCCAAAAACAAAAGTGGCAGGACATACCCTCTTGTTGATGATGACTTGAAAAAGGTGTTTCGGCAATTATCGAATAACAGGGCTTTTGCTGTAATTGAAAGTCCGTTTGTTTTTTTGAATGAGAAAGGGAAGGACAGGATCAAAAGTTTTAGAAAATCTTGGATTAAGGCTTGTGAGGAAGCCGGCATTGGTGAAAGATTATTTCATGACTTCCGAAGGACCTGTGTAAGAAATCTGGTCAGAGCAGGAACACCTGAAAAGGTTGCGATGCAGATTACAGGTCATAAAACCAGAAATGTTTTTGAAGCCTATAACATCGTTTCTGTAGAGGATATGAAAAGATCACTTAAGAAACAGGAGCAAGGTCTTGCAAAACAGAGTGACAAAAAACCTGCGGTCGGCGATAAGAAGAAATATTACGAAAAAGAGGGAGTAACGCAGCTCTATCCGGCTGCCACTTATGTTCTCCCGGTGGAAGGGGATGTTGAACCAGAAAAAGGAGGTAAGCGTATACCTTTAAGTGAGACCTTGAACGAAATCATGGAGAAAAACGAACAGAGCGAAGAAGGCGATACTGAACCAAAAAATGAGGATTAAGAGAGCAATTCTATTCAGACTAAGAATGCCATTCTTTTTACCACACACTGAAAAAAAATCAGCATCTCAATAAGACTCAAATAATTTCAGAAACAGAGAGTGTGTGTAAAAGGCCCCCTACTCAACTTCCTCTCACGCCAGGGCATTTACCTTGAAAAATGCCCAAATCCAGAGCGGGCGCGGTGCCCACAGTTTTCGTAACCGGGTATCCTGCCACACACCAATCCCCCACAACAATCAAGAAAACCCATTTTATTACCCGGAAAACAGTGATAAATTGATATTTATTGACAAAAAAAGACTAAATCAATAGAATAAGACAAGATTTGTACGCTATTACAAACAGTTAGCATAATATCCAATCGAGTATGACTGCCCAGTTCTGTTCCTAACCCTCAACAGGGGATATGCATTGATTACCCATAGACCCCATTCCTTATACTCAGTGTCCCCTTTGCAACGGATATGGGTCTTCAGTGAAAGAGCCAGAAAGGGCTGACACTTGCACAATGCGTGATGGTTGGAGCCTTATTAGAAAAAATGAAGAGTCAGACTATGAATATAAATCAAATATGTAGGAAGCTTTTGAGATACTTAGACTCCTATTCAGATTGCTTGAAATGTGGATCAGTGATTAACGATTCCAGTCTTCTTGTACCTGATGAATTGAACCCTGGTAAATATCGGTCCTTGTGCCCGTCATGCAAGCATGAAACCATGAGGACGCCTTTTCCTCCGAGGTCTTTAAGACCCGTTTTTGAAATGATAGCAGAGTGTGCGGAACTAAATAGGCCAATCTTGGTGCTGATCTTGGCTTGTACTGCTTATGAATCGATGTTTGATGGTCTCTTTTATCGAATTCTTGAAAGGCAACATGTTTTCCCAGTTGACGCTATAGCGGATGGAATAGAGTATCGTTCAAAAATTCGAATATTTCATAATCTGACCGGTAAACGTTTTGAAAATTACTTGGGTAAACTGGGATTCAAGAAGCTCCCTACAAATCTAATGGAAATTAGGCGAAAAAGAAATGGCTTTATTCATACTGGCGTCGCTCATAAGGAAGTTG
>JAKLQB010000591.1 GCA_022013615.1 Desulfobacterales bacterium
CACGATGTTTTTTCGCTGGCATCTTTTTGATATTCAAAAGCTTCCATTGAATCGCAGGCAATTTATCAATTCCTTCGATATCCCGGATGGCCACCCAAAACCGGCCAGTTGTGGCCACCTGAAAACCGGCCACTCGATAGTCTAAATTAGTGGACATTAAGCGGCAGGACGCTAATCTCGTCCCTTTTTAAAGAAAGGGGGCAGAAAGGATGAACGTCTTGAAACCGCAAAAGCAGAATGATTTAAGAGCATTAGTTCGAGCCGGATACTCGTTTAGGGAGATAGAGAGGCGCCTTGGGATTCGTCGTGAAACCGTATCCAGGTATGCCAAGGCGGCGGATATTTGGCCAAGTGAAGAGTCAAAACCGGCCACTGTAGAAAGGGTGGCCACCGAGAAATCCGGTCAAACTGAACCAGCAGAACAACCTAAAAGCAACCAATCCCTCGCAGCAGAAGGATTCAAACAGTCGATCTCTGCCTGTGCAGTTCATCACCAGTGGATTGATGAGCAGGTACGTCTGGGAAGGAATGCAGTCTCAATTTACCAGGACCTGGTTGAGCGTTTTGCATTTGTACACAAATACAACAGTGTGAAGCGCTACGTTCGTCGGTTGAAAAAGGTTGAACCGAAACAGTACGACCGGCTGGAATTTCTTCCGGGCGAAGAAGCCCAGGTTGACTATGGGCAAGGAGCGCTGACTCATTATCCAAGGACTGGTAAGAATCGTCGACCACGACTTTTTGTAATGACGCTGAAGTATTCGAGGCGTTCTTTTCGGAAGACGGTTTGGAAATCGGGGCAAGAGATCTGGGCCAGGCTCCATGAGGAAGCATTTAGATATTTTGGCGGTTGTCCGCAGTACGTGGTTTTAGACAACCTCAAAGAGGGTGTTTTAAAGCCCGACATCTATGAGCCTGAGCTAAATCCAGTCTATGCTACCATGTTGTCCCATTACGGGGTGGTGGCTGATCCGGCGCGTGTTGGAGATCCCAACCGTAAGGGGACCGTTGAGAATGCCATCCAGCACACACAAGACACCGCCCTTAAGGGACGTAAATTTGAGTCAATTGAGGAGCAGAATGAGTGGTTGATGCATTGGGAAGAATGCTGGGCAGCGAGGCGCATCCATGGGCGAACTAAACGTCAGGTGGAGCAGATGTTCCAGGAAGAAAGGCCTCACCTTAGACAATTGCCTTTGACTCCTGTTCGTTATTTCAAACAAGAGATTCGTACGGTATGGGACGACGCCTGTATCAATGTTGGAAACGCCTATTATGCTGCCAGGCCCGCCCCTCTTTACAGCGAGGTTGTGGTGAGGATCTATGATTTTGAAATCGAGATACTTGACCCCAAAACTATGGAAGTCATTCGGAGGCACTCAAGGAGTTATCGGCCCGGCAAAGAATCCATAGAAGAGGAAGACCGCATTTTTAATCCTTCTCGTAAAACCCACTATCTTTTGGAGCAGGCAGAGGCAATTGGGCCAAAGACCAGAGAACTCTGTGAGTTGTTGTTTTGCGAACAGGGCCGGCCTGGCCAAAGAAGGATGCAGGGGATAGTTGCCTTAGCGCGTCGGCATCCTAAGGCCTTAATCGAAGGAGCTTCCACGCTGGCGGTGGAACGGGGTCTGCGTTCCTGCAGGGCTGTTCGCCAGTTGGTTGAACGACTGGCCGGGAAGGACAAAGAGAAAGAGTACCCCGATTCTCTAACCCAGGTTCATAAGCTTATTCGATCCCCCTCAGAGTACGCAGTTTTTTGGGAACAATACGCTCTATGGGACATGGAATGCCAAATGAAGGGAGGAAAAGATGTATTGCACTGAACTCATGGTAAAAAATGTTTTCATAGAAAAAACGGTTTTCACAATTGCCCTACAATCAATTTTTTCGGGTGAGGAAGGAGTTGGAGATCACCACAGATTGTTTTTAACTAAAGGATAAATTTTTCATTACAAACCAAGGAGAAATAAATTATGCCAATGTCCATGACTGAAATCGAAAGAACCTTAAAGATGCTCCGTCTTCCTGGAATGAGGGTAGCCTTAGAAGCTCGCGCTCTTCAATCCACACAGGGGGAACTCACGTTCATAGATGCCTTTTCAGCTTTACTACAGGATGAAATTGATAGTCGACGTTCCCGTCGCATCGAACAACAGTATCAGCGCTCAGGACTCAAAGAAAGGAAAACAATGAGTGCGTTCGATTGGAGTTTTAATCCCAAACTCCCTAAAAATGCCTGTTTTGAATTAGTCACTCTCAAATTTATCCAGAACGGTGAAGATGCTATTATTATAGGAGCTCCCGGAACAGGCAAAAGTTACATTGCTCAGGTTGTTGCACATGCCGCCATACAGGCCGGTTATCGTGTGGCCTATCGGGAAGCTCACAAACTTTTTCAGGAAGTCTTCGAGGCAACTCAACTTGGAAGAAGAAAAAAAGCCCTCAAAATATTTTCAGATGCCGATCTCTTTGTGACCGATGATCTGTTCTTAAGGAAGAAACTTCCACATGATGCTGCTGACGATCTTCAAGAAATTATCATGGATAGATATACAGCAAGAAAAAGTACTTTTGTTACTTCAAATAGAATCATAGAAGACTGGGGACAATGTCTGGGTGACAACGCTGTCGCATCAGCTATCCTGGATCGCTTGCTGCACCATGGACATCTTCTAAAATTTGAAGGAAAAAGCTATAGGCTCAAGGAAGCTTCTTTTAGGCTTGCAAAAGAGAGGAGGAATAACTAAATTAAACCAGTTCTGCCGCTGGCCGGTTTTGACCCGGCCACAACTGGCCGGTTTTCATGTGGCCATCCGGGATTTCACGAAAGAGATCTCTTCCCACCTTGGCCAGCTTTATATAATCGACGTCTATATATCGTTTGCCTGTAAGTTTATCTGTTGCAAGCTTGAACGCGCCATTAGCAAAGAAAAAACCGATTTCAACAAAGAATCCAAACATGTGGTCTCTAACGAGCCATTTATCACCTTCTTTTTTAAATTGTGATTTGCCTGTATAGTATCTGAAAATAGAACCCAGGTCTCCGTTCAATCTGTTGCGA
>JAKLQB010000592.1 GCA_022013615.1 Desulfobacterales bacterium
CTCGCTTAAGTATCCGTATCTGCCAGGAAAAGTGCCCATTCAAGGATAACTGTAAAGAATACCTGGCCTACCAGAAGCTGTCAGTGCAGCCAGGACAGGTACCTGTATCCCATGACAGTGCGCCTGTCGCTGTTGCACTTCCATGATAAAGCCGGTGTTTACATAACCTGGTCCGCAAGCCGGTTCTGTGTATAATGCCTGAAAACATGGTCAAGAGAGCAAAGGCATTCCTTTCATATCTTTTAGAATTGTTTTTTGCCTCATTGATACATAGGCGCTGGGATTTGTTGGAGACCATTTGTCGGGGCTGGGTAAGATGGCTGCAAGAAGGGCTGCCTGAGGACGAGAGAGACGGGCAGAAGTCCGGTTAAAATACTTTCTTGATGCTGCTTCTGCCCCCATGAGATCTGACCCCCAGTCTACAGTGTTGAGATAGATTTCCAATATTCTTTCTTTGCTCCAAAAGATCTCAATGAGCACAGTATAGTAGGCTTCGGCCGCTTTTCTTAACCAGCTTCTATTAGGCCATAGAAAGACTGTCCTGGCCACCTGCATTGTGATAGTACTGGCTCCCCTCGCGCCTTTTTTCAAAGCCATATCCTTAATCGCCTGATTCAATTCTTTAAAATCAAATCCGTGATGGGATAAAAATCGTTGATCCTCACCTGCAAGGACTGCTTTTCTAAGATGCGGTGAAATTTTTTTGAGTGGCTGCCACGAACTTTTGGGCTGATTATGTCTTGCAGTCTCGCTGTGTCGAATCCAGTTCCAGGCCGTCACAGCAGTGAATGGCGGATTCATGAACCTCAAGGAAAAAACTTGAAGAACTGTAAGAAGACACAATATAAATAGCGTCCACGCCCCCCATCTCACTAATCGTCGAATGACTGATAGCCTCCTTTTTCTGTCTTTTCAAAACATTCCAGAAATTCTTGATTGGCGAGCCTCAATAGATTCTCTGCATTGAACCCCCAGTGCCGTGTTATATTTGAAAGACTGAAAAGAAGCCCCCCCATCGCTTCACGAACCGAGTCCCTATCTTCTCGGGTTACAGCCGATTTCAGTGCCTCGAATTGTCCAAGAGCCTTGTTCCATATTTCTTCCCCGTTTGCCAAGTCAGGATTCAACTTGGATGCCCTTTCACTCAATCTATGGGTTCTCAAAAGCGCAGGCAGGTTCGTGGGAACGCTCTCAAAAACAGACGACCTTTTCTTAGGGGTACCTTTCTCCTTTGCCTTTATCTTTGCCCAATTGAGGATCACATCATCAGCGTTATCCACGCTTGTTTCACCAAACACGTGAGGGTGTCGACGGATCATCTTTTCAGTGATCTTTTCCACCACTTCAGTGAAATCAAATTCCTTTCTTTCTGCCGCCAGATGGGCCAAAAAAAGAATCTGAAACAGCAGGTCGCCCAGTTCCATGCAAACATCTTCGGGGGATGATTTCTCGATGGCATCAAGGACCTCGTAGGCCTCTTCGAGCAGATACATCTTAAGGGTCGAATCTGTTTGTTTGGCGTCCCACGGGCAGCCGCCTGGACTTCGAAGCCGCGTCACCAACTCAACAAGCGCCACAACGGCTCTGGATAATCTATCGGAATCCATGTTAAGAAGTAAGATCCTCGGGCTTTTTTGGGACGGCACTGTCGGTTTCCTTCTTATCCCCAAGAAGTTTTTGCTTCCATTTCTCGTAGGACCCTGGAGATGTTAGGCTGACCAAGGATTGGTAGGAACTTATAATCAAGGGTGCCAACTTTGATTTGGCCATGAGCGGTGCCTTGGAGGGCATAAAAACTGTAAGCAGGACAATGACGAGATACGTTAGGATGATGCCTTTCACTATGGCTAATGTAACACCCAGGCCCCTATCAGCCCAACCAAATAAAAGCCTTTTCATCATCATCTTCAGGGCTAAGCCTGTGAGGTTGCACAAAACAAGAACAAGAACAAAAATAAGCCCAAAGCTAATCAACGGAAGATATTTTAGGGTTGGTACATATGCCTTTAAATAGCTCGTCATTTGGGGTTGATAGTGAACAGCGAGCCAGATACCCAAGATTACGCCGGCGAGGGACCCTATCTCTCTGAAAAATCCTCGAAATATACCACGTACGATGAAAAAGACCATTACGGCAATTATGACTAAATCGAGGGGGTTCATGGAGGATATTTACCAAAGCTTTCATGATCTCGTCAAGATGATTATCGGCGCATCTGCGGCAACATCAAAGTAGACGCCCTGAAGCGTCTCATCCAATGCTTGTATGTCAATTCTTTTTATGCTAAAAGCTCCCTTGACACCGGAGTGCCATGACCACCTGATAGAGCCCCATAACCATTCTACGCACTTTGGAACACGGAGTTTGACAGGAATTATGGAAACAGAAAAAATTGATCTTATTACCCAATTAAGTCTGGATATCAATGAGGTAAAGGACCTGGATATTCTCTTAGAGAGAATCCTGACACGTGTCCGAAAATTTTTTAATGCCGATGCCGGCTCTATTTACCTGAAGCAGGCCGATAAACTCAAATTCAGTCATACACAGAACGACACCTTACATAAAAGGCTGGGGCCTAACGAGAAACTTATTTATAGCACGTTTTTCATTCCCATCAACAACAGGTCTATTGCCGGCTATGTGGCAAAAAACTGCCAGATTGTAAACATCTCTGATGCATACAAGATAAACGGTTCTGAACCTTACACGTTTGACTCTGATTATGACAGTATTTCAGATTATAGAACCCATTCCATCCTCACCGTCCCAATGATCAACCAGCGGGGCGATGTGTTGGGTGTCATGCAGATCATAAATGCGCAGAATTCTCAAGGGAATATCATTCCATTCTCCCGTTCAGATGAATCCTTGATCAATAATTTCGCGACCAGTGCGGCGCTGGCGGTGGAAAGAGCGCAGATGACCCGAAATATTATTATGCGCATGATCAGTATGGCGGAACTGAGGGACCCAACGGAAACAGGCGCCCACGTCAACAGGGTGGCTGCTTATTCAGTTGAGTTATATGAAACATGGGCCCGCAAAAAAGATGTTCCCGTTTACCAGATTGAAAGGCAAAGGGATATCCTGAGGATGGCGGCCATGCTGCATGACGTGGGAAAAGTAGCCATCAGCGACCTAATACTAAAAAAGCCAGGGCAACTGTTACCCCATGAGTTTGATATAATGAAAAGCCATACGTACATAGGTGCCAGGCTCTTCAAAAATGCACAATCGGAATTTGATGATATGGCCACTGAGGTGGCCCTTAGCCATCACGAAAAATGGGACGGAACAGGCTATCCCGGGCATATGGACCCCATTTCCGGTAAACCAGTCTCTGGTTTTGAAGGGCCCCACGGAAAGCCTCTACCCAAAAAAGGGGAAGAGATCCCGCTCTTTGGAAAGATAGTGGCAGTAGCTGATGTATATGATGCACTTTGTTCCCGAAGATCTTATAAGGATCCATGGGACGATGGACGTATTGTTGAAGAAATGCATCGTTGCTCCGGGAATCATTTTGATCCCGAGGTGATAGATGCGTTCTTTTCGTGTTTGGATGTATTAAAGTCCATTGCTGAGCGTTATCCTGACGATAAACATTAGTCCCCTTCCTTTAAGCCTGTTCCCATTTCCTATTTATAAGCAACTAAAATTACGAATAATATTAAATAATTACCAATGCTGCTGGTAAGTTTTAAAAAAATCCCCCTTTGCAAAAAAAAGGGTTATACCAAATTGGTATAACCCCTTAAAATTACATGGTCGGGACGCGGGGATTTGAACCCCGGGCCCCCTGAACCCCATTCAGGTGCGCTTCCAGACTGCGCCACGTCCCGAAATCTGTGTTTTTGATATTATAACACTCAGTCCCATTGTCAAGGTCAAAAATGATGAAATTATAAGATTATTGACACGCGATCTTGAATAAGACTATTATGGCTATATTCTTAAAGCTGCTTAAGCTATCATTTGGAGGGAATCCTTATGAAATGTATGATATTGGAGTCGTAATACCACCCAAAAAGCGAAAAGTATCATCTGATTTTTCCTCTATGAAGCAGGTTGTATCATCTAACGGAAATGCTTGCGGAGTTCTAAAAGCACTCTTGGATGAAAGGAATACTGGTCATGGAAAACCAAGGAGATATAAAGGCGTTAGTGGTAGAAAAAGACCAGACAGTTGTTGAGTCAATTGAACTGGTCCTTAAAGAAAAATCGTATATTGTAACCAGCTCATCCAACGAGGACGAGGCCCTGGGTCTTTTAAGGAAAACTCCTTACCCACTGGCTATTGTGGGCGATACGAAAGGGACCAGCTCTACGTTTGAAATCATGAGGAAAATTGTGATGACATCACCGATGACTTCTATTATCCTCATTTCCGATCTTCCTACGAAAGAAGTTGACGAAAGAGCTGAAGGCTATGGGATACTTGGACACGTAAACAGGTCAATTCCTTCAAAAGATTTGACTTTACTTATCGAACATTTTGAAAAGATCTCTCAGTCAATTCATCTCCCCAAAACATAGAGTTCTTATCCGGATCAAAACCATGAGCCGCCTGGATTGTATCAGCAACCGGAACACCAACATCATAGCCACCTATGTCAGCGATAGACTGGGAACCCACCATTCGCTATTTGATGGCCTCCCCTACCCTGCCGATGAGTACGCTTCACCAGAAGATTTCTTCCTTAATGAAGATGAGTGGACTACCTATGAAAATTTCAATAGAATTTTCCGGAGGGCCAAGGAGCTGGTCAATGAACCAAATTTCTTCTTTGATTGTGGAGCCTCTTCTGCGAATCTTCGTTCCTGGGGGCGTTTCCATTACTTTGTAAGGGTTTTTGCCACACCAAATGACGGCTTTAATAAGCTCCCTTTCTTCAATAAGAATTTTGCAGACACTAAAGAGATTGAGATCATCTTACCGCCCACCTATGACCGCAACCTGAAAAAAATCAGAACCCTCATAAAAATCGAGTTCCACAGCGATATGGATCCCAACAGGGATTACATGGGCGATCATTACACGAGAGGCATCATCTCGTCCATTCCCACCATCTGGGGGGTGCCGCCTGCTTCCATTCGACAGGTCCTGGCCCCTTACAATCCCGAGGTCCTATTCAACGAAGAGCCTGAATTCATTCCTTACAGGCTTGATGCCACAATCGAGGCGGACATGATGACCATCAGACACCCGGAGCATGGTCGTCGAACCATTGTAGGGGAAAAAGTCTTTCTCGAATCAGAGGTTGTAAATGGCAATCTGGCCTACCTGGGCAAATACAGCAAGCGGGCCCCTAATTATCCACCCGGCGGTATAGATAAGAAAGAAGCCATCCTCATAACAGAGACTGTCCAAATCGACAACCATGCTCTCCTCAACGCAGGAGAAATATTTATGGCCCCCTATTTTATCCTGGATGTCACATACGACCGGGGCTCCCTCTTTCACCGGCTTTCCCAAATCTCTAAGATCCGGGAAAACAACAGAGAATCAGGGAAAGAACTTGTAGAGACAATCGACCAGCTCAGAAGAAGTATGAGGGTCAAAAATGAGGCATGTCTCGTCCTTGAAAAAACCAACACGGAACTGAAAAAGGCAACGGCCAGGCTGGACGAATATGCCCGCGAGCTGGAGCAGAAGGTGGGAGAGCGGACCGCAGAACTCCGCAATGCACAACAGGATTTACTGCAACTGAACCGCAACCTTGAAGCAAAGGTCAAGGACCAGGTTATACAACTGGAAAAGTATAATGAACTGCGACGCTATCTGTCGCCCAAACTGACAGAAAAGATTCTCACCAGCGGCCATACTTTTGGGACAGAACCACAAAGAAAAATAATGACCGTGGTGTTCACAGATATCAGGAGCTTCTCAAACCTTACAGACAGCCTGGAACCTGAAGAATTATTTCACCTCCTGGACATGTATCTTTCCGAAATGATCAAGATCGTCCATTATCACGATGGGACACTGAATAAAATCATTGGCGATGGGCTCCTCATTTTTTTCGGTGACCCCATTCCAATGGAGGATCATGCTGAACGGGCAGTGCGGATGGCTATTGATATGCAGAAAAAGGTGGCTGATCTGAAAGACCATTTTCATCAATACGGCCATGAACTTGGTGTAGGTATCGGGATCAATACCGGATTCATGACCGTTGGAAATATCGGCTCTGATATGCACAGGGACTACACGGTCATTGGAAATCAGGTCAATGTGGCATCCCGGCTCGAATCAATAGCTAAACCGGGCCAGATCCTGATAAGCCAGAGGACCTGCAGCAAGGTGAGAAATATTTTTACCACGGAAGAGATTGGCGAAATAAAGGTTAAGGGAATTCACAACCCGGTCAAGACCCAAAACGTAATCTGGTAATCAGCCGTCGTCTATTGACTATTGTCGATTGACTATTGACTATTGATGATTGGCGACTGGTAATTGAAGGATATGTTTTTTTCAATAGACAATCGACACTAGTCAATAATCAATCTTCTTCCCTAAGGCTCCCCTTACAATTCACGGCCTTTATCTCCCTCACCAGACCTTCCATCGTATAAACGGACTTCTCAAAGACCGTAAAGGCCCTTCCCACTATTCCAACATTCCAATTCCGTCGAAACCCCTAACTTCAATATCAATTGCGGCTCATTTTGTTCCTCGGAAATAACTAAAGTAATCTTATACGGAACGCTATTGAGCCTATGCTCAAAATAATGCTTGACTATTCCATGTGGATAATTATATTATGAGCACAAGCTCATAACGGGAGGTAAAAATGCCGAGGCCGAGAAAGCTCAGATTTGTTCAGGGACGTCCCATTGTTGATGCTTTTGTTCCAAACAGGATGCCCCCATGGGGAAGAGAGGAGGTTATCCTTCCCATAGAGGGCCTTGAGGCGGTCAAGCTGAACGATTTTCAAGGGTTAGATCAGGAGACAGCAGCCCGGATGATGAATGTCTCACGTCAGACCTTTGGGAGGATCCTGGCTGATGCGAGGGCTATTATTGCTGATGCACTGGTTATGGGCAAGATCCTTAGAATTGAAGGCGGCCATTTTGATATGCCGCCCAGAGGAAGAGGAAGACACCGTCGGGGTTGGGCCGGCGGATTTTAAAAGAAAGGAGGTGTTTAATATGCCTGGATTTAATAGAACAGGACCCATGGGTGCAGGTCCCATGACCGGAGGAGCTCGGGGGCTTTGCAATCCCTCCGGGACGGCCTATGCCGGGTCGGGTTTTGGTCGAGGACGTGGTTTCAGGGGTGGTTTCGGACCTGGTTTTGGCCAGGGTCGAGGCTATGGTATAGGCTTCGGCTGGCACGGAGCTTATCCTCCTGCTGGAGGATGGTATGGACCAGCCTACAATGCCCCTTACGGGAACACTTACGCCATGAAACCCGAAGACGAGGTTAATATGCTCAAAGGTGAAGCCGCTGCCGTAAAGAGTGAACTTGATGCCATAAACAAACGTATCGAGAAGCTCCAGTCGCAATCTTCGGAATCATAACGAGGGTCCAAATATCCGCCCGGGTCTCCAGGTACGTATTCAATTTCATGTTCCCTGGAGGCCCGGGATACCATGCGATTCAACCGCGCCCCTGGCTATCCAGGCCAAAAACCTCTTAAGCAACCCCGACTTTTCAGGTTTTTTTTGAGAATAAATCGTCTTTGATACTGAGATAACGTTATGAACCTTTGTATTGTTTAGCTTTTGTTTCATATCTCAAGACGTTGTGCCAGGGTTTCCCATATACTCTTGACCGCCACACAACCTTCAGACTGGCCGTCAAATTCCACAATGGTCTTGCCCTGAACCATCGCTTTAGTGAAAACAGGATCAAAGGGGACCCTCCCTATCACACTTATGTTTCTTTCTCTTGCAAAGGCCTCAATGGCTTCTCCTTCACTGGGATTGATATCAAACTTATTGACACACATCATTGCAGGAATCTTAAAAAATGCTGCTAACTCTGCCACACGTTCCATATCATGCCTGCCGGAAACCGTGGGTTCGGTCACGATGAGCACTGCCGTGGCCCCTCCCATGGATGCAATGACCGGGCAACCTATACCCGGAGGCCCATCTGTAAGAAGCAAATCCAGATTATTTTTTTCAGCAAGCTTTTTGCCTTCCTGCCGGATAAGGGTCACCAGTTTTCCTGAGTTTTCTTCCGCAATGCCTAATCGGGCATGTGCCATTGGTCCGAAACGGGTCTCAGAAAGATACCACTCTCCACAGGTATTCAGGGGAAAGTCGATAGCTTTCTCAGGGCAAAAATAATAGCAGACACCACAGCCCTCACATTTAATGGAGTCCACCACAAAATCCTCGCTAATGGCGTCCCACCTGCACAAATCCCTGCACAGTCCGCACTCGGTGCATTTATCCTGATTAATGATCGCTGTACGCCCGGATTCAAAATCATGGTGTTCTTTGATCTCAGGGTCCATGATAAGGTGAAGGTCGGCCGCGTCCACATCTGCATCACAAAGGGCCTTGTTTTCAACTAACGAGGCAAATGCCGCAATAATACTGGTCTTTCCGGTCCCGCCTTTGCCGCTTATTATTACTATCTCTTTCATGAAAATTGCTCCTTTTAATCTTCATCCTGCGATTTTCTCAATACTATGATATAATTCCAGGAATTTTTCTTTCCATTCGGGCATCACATCGACGACCATATCTCCCCTTGAGTAGGCCTCTGCAATCCGCCGGTCAAAAGGGATTTCCATCAAAATAGGGATATCCTCCTGTTCGGCATAGACCCTTACCTGATCATCCCCAATGTCTGACCGGTTGATGACCAGCCCGCACGGAATCCCCAGGATCTTGACGGCCCCAACAGCTAACTTCAGATCATGGAGACCAAACGGCGTCGGTTCTGTAACCAACAAAACAAAATCCGCGCCCGTCATGGCAGCAATCACAGGGCATGAGGTACCCGGAGGGGCATCAATGATGGTTAATATGCCAGGCCGGGTATATTCTCGCACTTTTCTTATCAGGGGGGGAGACATGGCCTCGCCAACCCTTAATTTCCCATGTACAAATTCCAGCCCGTTTCTATGTCCCTTCTCGATTATGCCGAGTTCCCGCCCCGTTTCTGTGATGGCCTTTTCAGGGCAAACCTCCATGCATCCGCCACAACTGTGACAGAGTTCATGAAACGGCAAGACCGTCTCACCGATAACGACAATGGCGTTGAACTGGCATATTTCCGCGCATTTTCCGCACAGGGTGCATTTGTCCATATCCACCTCGGGAACAGGGGTGGTGATGGTTTTGACCTCTTCAATGGTGGGCTTAATAAAAAGATGTGAATTGGGTTCTTCTACATCACAGTCCAGGATCTGGACATCGGATTCAAGAGAAACGGCCAGATTAGTGGCCACAGTTGTTTTTCCTGTACCCCCTTTTCCGCTTGCTATACTGATAATCATACCTTACTCCTTATTTAACCGTTTAAGGGTTTCCCGCAAAAAGCGGGACTGAAAGCGGGATTCATGGTTGTAAGTTCACCTCATGATGAGGCTGTCCGAGATTGGCCAAAAGGGGGCGTTTTGCAAAGGTCTCGCTTCTTGAACAAGAAGGGGTGCAGGGTGCAGAAAAAGAGGTTGGCATCTGATGATACCCCCCTTATGATTTCAGCAACTCTCCTGCAGGCAATAGTTTTTCAGAAGAATAGTTGAAAAAATTGAATTACCCCAAGCCACTTATAATTGAAACTGGAAACTAAAGAGGTTAAAACATAACCCGTTTCTAAAGTTTCGAGTTTCAAGTTTCTTTAATATAAGCTGTTTTGTGATATTTGCTTTCTCACAGTCTGTTGCTTAATATGCGCTAAAGGCCTCCACCTCGCTCAATATCTGACGATAGGTAAAATGGTTCAGCGACATAGCGCCCGAAGGACAAATGGCGGAACAGGCCCCGCACCCTTTACATAATGCTTCATTTACGGTCATTACTCCTTCAGGCTCGGCAAGGGAAAGTGCACCATAGACACACATCTTCTCGCATAGGCCGCAACCGATGCATACTTCCTCGTCCACA
>JAKLQB010000593.1 GCA_022013615.1 Desulfobacterales bacterium
CCTATATAAATTTGTAACCGTTCACAGGTTCAGGGTTCAACGTTCAGCGCCGCCTCTGGCCACCGAAGTTGCCAGTTTGATCAAAAAAGTGACGCTGTCCTTGCGGAGTCACATACGAGGGTTAAGGACAAAGAAGGGATTGAAGACCCGAAATCGTCGTTAAAAATGCTCATTTTCCCAAGTAATTGCCAATTTAGATCCAAATTTTGGATTAGGCCTGACGAAGCTGACGCTTTTCTCATAAAAACGTAACCCAAATGCACTCCGTGGACGAGAATTGAACCTTGAACCCCTGAACCTTTGAACCTGTGAACGGTTACTATTTTTTTATTCGATGTTCGACGTTCATCTTTCAAAACAACCCCGTATGGCATAAATGCAACCTGTGAATGTTTACAAAATAACTTAGCGCTTATCCACAACCACCCTGTTCCTGCCAGCTTCTTTAGCCTGATAAAGGGCCCGGTCTGCCATCTCCACAAACTCCATAGGTGATTTGTCCACTTCGTTATTATATAATGCGACGCCTATGCTGACTGTTATCCCAAAATGAGACGATTTATGTTTGAAATCATGCTTAGCCACCCTATTCCTAAACCTTTCACTTACTGCCCTCGCCTTTTCTGCATCAGTGTTGGGAAGAATAACAGCAAACTCCTCGCCTCCGTAGCGACATACAAGGTCGCTCTGTCGGATACATTCCTTGAGCATACTGCCGATTTCAGACAGGACCATATCCCCGGCAGGATGACCGTAAGTATCATTGATTTCCTTAAAGTGATCCAAGTCCGCCATGCAAAGCACAAGGTCTGTCCCATACCTCTTGGCACTTGCTATCTCCCGTTCAAGGGTCTCCACAAAGTATCGGCGGTTGTAAAGCCCTGTCAACTCATCACGGGTGGACATCTCGGCTATCTTCTTCTGGGCCTCTTTCATCTCTCTTTTAAGACGAGCCTTTTCCAGTGTGTTCATTATGATACGGGAAAGGGACTTATCACTCACCCTGTCCTTGGGTATATAATCATAAGCGCCGGCCTGGATTACCTGTGAGGCAATCATCTCATCTCCATTCCCTGTAATGACCACTACCGGTATTTCTTTTTCCATTCTTCCTAAGAAATCAAGACCATCTCCATCGGGAAGTAGATAGTCTAAGAGGATCAGATCAAACTGAGTTCGTCCCGATACCTCCATAGCCTCTTCAATGTCCCTTGCCCGGGACAAATTGATCTGATCGTGAGGCTTAAGAATGGCCTTAAGAGTTTCAAAATCTTCATCTAAGTCTTCCACTGCAAGTATTATTACCTTTTGATCAAGGTCTGTAATTGTTTGTTCCCTAATATAAGGATATGGCCTGGTCTCATCATGACGTATGTTCTGGATCTTTTTTACGATACAGGATATCCGTTGACCGGCCTCCTTTATATCAGCCATAAGTTTTACAGATTTTTCAGTATTATCCTTATCTATATCTATGAGCTCAATATTACTTAAAAGGGCGGTCAGTGGCTGATTTAGTTCATGGGCAGTGGCTCCGGCCATCTGAATCAACACCTTGAGCCGTTCTTCCTCAATAACTGCCTTTTGCTGTTCCAGGATCTTCTGGTTGGCTATTTTCAGTTGCTCAACTGTTTGTTGCAGCGCCTCCTCAGCCCGCTTGCGCTCGGCCAATTCCTGCTGAGCCGCCTGGTAAAGCCTCCTGTTTTCCATCACCAGGCACTGCTTTTCAATGGCCTCCCGAACTGAAACCAATACCTCATCCATATCTAATGGCTTAATGATGTAGCCTTCAGCCTCTTCTTTAACAGCCCGTGCCGCAGTCTCCAGAGAGGCATGGCCGGTGATCAGGATAACCACCATGTCGGGGTTTATTTCCTTCAAAGGCGCAATCAACTTCACCCCGTCCATGTCGGGCAAATTGATGTCCAGGAGAGTCACATTAAAGAATCTACCTTTAGCTTTCTCTATTGCCTCCCGTCCCGTGCCGGCCGTCTCTGTCACGTAGCCCGTTCTGTTAAATATGAGCGCCAGGCTACTACACGTGCCTTCATCGTCATCAACGATCAAGATGCTTTCCTTTTCTACCATCTCCTCTTCCCTCTTTCGAAAGGTTTCCATATTGGTAATCGTTCACGGGTCCAGAGGTTTCCCGCTGAAAGCGGGATTCAAGGTTCACCGGAACCCCGCCTGCCATCCGGCGGGCAGGGGTGAACCCTGAACCTGTGAACGCCTACGCAGTTCGTTTGTCTTAATGATCTCTTTCACAAACTTTTAGCTCTAACCCTGTGTTCCTCCAATAATCACTTTTAAGCACCATCCACAGATGAATCTTACCTGATTTTAAAATCAACAGAATACCTTCAATTGTCAATTGTCAATCGTCAATCGTCAATCGTCAATATTCAATTCATTGCTCTAGTACCTCCCGTATCTTCCGCACCAGACTTTCTGGGGAAAAAGGCTTTTCAATAAACTTCACCCCTAATGTCAAAATCCCATGACGGATAGTTGCGTTGTTAGTGAACCCTGACATATAAAGGACCTTTATCCCAGGTCGTAGTACCTGTAAGTGTTTTGCCAGTTCAAGACCGCTCATCTCCGGCATCACCACATCAGTCACCAAAAGGTGAACCGGGCCTTCATACTGACCGCTGACCTTCAAAGCATGTTCCCCGCTTTCAGCTTCAAGGACGTTATAGCCATACTTCTTGAGAATCTTTCGGGCCAGATTCAGAACCGACTTATCATCTTCTACCAGCAAGACGGTTTCGGAACCCGTAAGTCCCTCTAAGGCGCCTGAATCCCTCCGTACCGGCTCAGTCTCCTTTTCTACTCCCGTGAGGTAGATCTTGAAGGTAGTCCCTTTTCCGGGCTCACTGTAAGCCCAGATGTATCCTCCTGTTTGCTTTATGATCCCGTAAACAGTAGCCAATCCCAAGCCGGTTCCCTTGTCCTTCTCCTTGGTAGTGAAAAATGGCTCGAATATATGAGACTGCGTTTCCTCATCCATCCCTATGCCGGTGTCGGTGATCGAAAGCATCACATAAGGTCCTGGCTTCAGCTCCACACCGTGTTCACGGGCATAAGTTTCATCCAGATACACGTTGTGGGTCTCAATGGTGAGTTTGCCACCCTGCGGCATGGCATCTCTTGCATTAACCACAAGATTCATGATCACCTGCTCCATTTGCCCAGGGTCGGCTTCCACCTGCCTTAACTCGGAGGCCAAGACCGTCTTTAAGTTCACATCTTCCCCTATCAGTCGGCCAAGCATCTTCATCAGGCCAGAAATCACTGCGTTCAGATCCAGTATCTGGGATTTGAGGATCTGCTTGCGGCTGAAAGCCAGAAGCTGCCGGGTCAGGGAAGCCGCCCGATTCGCCGCGTCGTTGATTTCCTCCACGTTTTCTTGCATGGGATCGTCTTCCCGAATACTGCTCGCAAGAAGGCTGGCATTCCCTATTATGGCTGTCAGTATATTGTTGAAGTCGTGGGCCATCCCTCCGGTCAACCTGCCAACAGCCTCCATTTTCTGGGCCTGGATAAACTGAGCTTCCAGCTTCTTCTGCTCGGTGATGTCTTTATCAACTCCCCGATAGCCGCATAACTCACCTTTCTTGTTTAATATTGGAACGCCATTGGTGAGAAGGCAAACCCGTTTCCCTTGTTTTGTCAGGTTCCAGTTCTCCAGATCAATAATTGGTTTCTTTTCAGAAGCGATTATTTTGAAAGCTTCCCTTTTTCGTTTTGCTTCGTCTTCCGGCATGAGTTCGAAGGGTGTTTTCCCGATAAGCTCTTCACTATCATATCCAAGGATTTCCTTAGCACTTTCTGATGCAAATGTGTATTTCCCGTCTTTGTCAACTTCCCAAATCCAGTCTGCCATGCTGTATGAGATATCCCTAAAACGTTCCTCGCTCTCTCGAAGGGCCTTCTCTGCTTGTTTACGCTCCTCAATTTCTTTAGCCAACTGATCGCGAGAGGTTGTGGTTTTTTTTAGATCTTCAGCCATATTATTAAAAGAGTCAGCCAAATTCCCTAACTCATCAAGACCCTTTATCTTTATTCTATAGTCAAGATTACCTCTTCCAATCTCCTTTGTCCCTTCCACAAGCTGTTTGATAGGCCTGGTCATTTCTCTTGCAAACAAGAAAGAGACCGATACACCTAACAAAAAGATAATGCCTGCCCATATTATATTTACTTTGAGAATATGCTCCTTTGCTTCTTTAATCTGTTTCAGGGAGAGCGCCATTGTGAGTGACCATCTCTCATCTCCTATCTCTATGGGCGTAATAATCAGCTTATTTATTTCACCGGTCTTGGTATAAATGACATCTTTTACAATCTGTCTTTCTGGCCTTACTGACTCAGGTGCCAAAACATTTTCCCCAAACTCTTTATCACCAGAAGCCAGATAAACTTCCCCATTTGCCTTGGTGATCTGCAGGAATATCACATTCTCTGACCTTGCTACCTCTTGAAGTTGTCTTTCTACAAAAAACCAGTTTAAAGACCAGAATGCGTTTTTTGCACTGGAAGCTAAATGTATTGAGAGGATCTTGTTTTTTTCGATCAGCGCTGTCTCAATGGTTTTCGTCTGCTGCCTGATGGATAACACCGTGGTTACGCCAATAGCGATGGTAAGCATGGCTAAAACCATAAAGGCTATCTTAGAAAAAAGCCCCATTTTTCTGACGAAAGAAAGACTTTCCATGCGATTTTTGCCTCTTAGATGTGGATTTCCTCTCCAGGTTTAAGAACTATAGTCTTTGTTTCCGGTGCGTAATGTCTTACTTCTCTTATGAATTCCTGAGCGGACTGGGTAAGAACTGGAAATGTGCCAAAATGTTCGGGAATGACATATCTTGGCGTGATCAATTTGCAGGCAAAGGCAGCCTCCTTTGGCCCCATTGTAAAGACACCGCCAATAGGCAGTATCGCCATATCGGGTTTGTAGTAATCTCCGATAATGTATTTCATATCGCCCATTAAAGAAGTATCACCTGAATGGTAGATCTTAAATCCATTTTCGAATTCTATGATATATCCAGCGGCCTCACCCACAAACCTGTTGACCCCCTCAAATCCAGTTAATTGGGCCCCTGCTGAATGAAAGGCCTCCGTCATGGTTACTTTGATACCGTCAAAATCTGCTGTTGCACCTTTATTGGCAAGTGTAAAGGTCTGGCAGTTTGCCTCTGGGATCTGGGACTTGATAAAGAAACTGAGTTCCCATGGGGACACCACCTTTGGTTTGTATTCTCTGATAAGATCTTTGGCATCTGGCAGCATGAAGTGGTCCACATGTCCGTGGGTCCACAGAATCAGATCCACACTACCAAAACTCCCAGTGTTTCTGTATCTCACAGGACACTTTGGATTTGTCTTGATCCAGGGATCAACTAAGATCTTCCTTCCCCTTACAGATGTAAAAAGGAAACTACCGTGGCCCAGCCATGTAATACCAATTTTACCTTTAGGAACTGATTTGGACTCACCAGCTATTGCAGAATCTATAGTTTTGAATCGCGAAAGACCCGAAGCCACAATGATACCTCCCAGGCCCTCAAAAAATTGTCTTCTTGAAATCTTCATTTTCTCCTCCTTTGTTTTTTTGTAAGCGTTCACAGGTTCAGAGTTCACCGTTCCCTCTGGGCCGGAGGCAGAGTTATCTTTCTTGCGTTGACCTTGCGAGTTAGCTCCCGGGCCAACTGCCATGCCTCAATATCTTCAAATCGTTCTATTCTCATGCGTTTTTCCTCCCGCCGTGACGCGGCACTGGCGCGGCAGGTCAGATCTCACGAATTCCCGCTGGGTCAAGATTCAGACCTGCCCGCCATGCGAGCAAGGCGATGCTGGCAGGTTTGCGGTAAACCTACAACCCCTCGTATGAAACTCGATCATGTGAGTGTGGCTCCATTGGTTGTTAAAGGTTCGACTTTGTATCCCATATCATTAAGGGCTTTGGTGTAAAAACTCAGTCG
>JAKLQB010000594.1 GCA_022013615.1 Desulfobacterales bacterium
TCGAAATACGAAACAATATCAAAATTCGAATATCAAATGACCAAAACATTTCGGGAACTTATACAAAATTTACAGGATATTGACATGTTTTGAATTTTGGATTTATGTCATTCGTATTTGTTTCGGATTTCCAGAAAATTAAATAAACAAATAAACTCTATTCTTTCAACGTGTTATCTCTTTAAATGACTTAGCCCTGGGGGCAGGGGGCAGCGGTGACAATGTCTTTCACTCGACGAGTCATCAAGGCCGGGTTCAGTCTTTATGACAGGCTATACCGCCTGCTCTTTCGACTGCAGGCTGTGGGACCTTTGTTGTACGTGGGCTGTGAGCGTTACCGCGGCCCTGCCAGAGTTTTTACCGACCAGACAAAGCTACGTCCAGGGGATCCGGTCGGCACGCTACATGTCAACAATGCACTCATTGCCAGTCTGTACGAAACAGATCGGGCCGGCCAGAGAGTGGCCCCCGCATTCAGCAGGCTGTTACTGGCCTCCCTGGAGGCGCTGGCGGCAGAGGCCCAGGTTGACTCATGGCTAAGGGAGATCCCCGTTTATCGGGGAATTAACTGGTTCCGGCCCCGCGGTAAACGCATTGGTTTCCAGGTGGAGGCTTTAGCCGGGGGGCCAAGGGCAGGTCTTCTTCGATTGCACTTCCGCCTGCTCCTGTATGCCTTTGCCGGGGGGGACGACTCCTGGAAGACAAGACCAATAAAACCCCACGTTTTTTGGCTGACGCGGCAGCAGCTCATGAAGAACTTTGGTAAGGATAATTCAGAAGATGATTCGCCGGAGATTTATCGCAGACGGAGATACGGTGTACCACGGACCGGATGAGGATGGGCGTGTGTTTCTGACCTTCGACGACGGGCCTGACCCTCGATTTACCCCTCTAATCCTTGAAATCCTGGCGCAAACAAGTGCGTATGCAACCTTTTTCGTTTTGGGTGAAGATGCCGTCCGCTTCCCTTCACTGGTGCGACGCATAGCCGATGAGGGGCATGAGGTGGGAAATCACACCTGGAGCCATTGCCACCCCTGGACCATTTCATCAGGGGTTGCACGACAGGAGGTATCTTTCGGGAGCGCGGCCCTTGCTGATGTGCTGGGCCGCTCGCCCCGATACTTCCGCCCTCCACACGGTCGCCTTCGCCGCTGCATGATGGATCAGGCCCGGGAACTTGGGCAGACCGTGGTTATGTGGAGCTTGAGCGCAGTGGATTGGGGCCCCTGGGGAGGGGCTGCGAGGATTGCCAGGAGGCTGCGAGCCGCTAAAGGGGGAGACATAGTCCTGCTGCATGACGCATGGCGGGGATACAACCGGCCGTGGGAGACAGTCCGGGTGCTGGCCGGGTTTCTTTCGGACCTTGATAATCGGAATCTAAGGCCCTCCCTTCTTGACAGGATCTGCAAAAACGGCGGGCGAATTGCACAGGACACAGATTGCGCACACCATGAGCGCCGGTAAAGCCGTGTATTAATGGGGGCAACGATGCGGAAAAACAAGGTTTGAAAAAGGCATTTTGAACATTCAGCCGATGCCGATCACAAGGATAATCGGGTAGAACTGTGGAATGTTTTCTTAAAGAAAAGGGTTATCAAAAATGGACAATACTGAAACGGCTTCAAGTTTCTCGCTATCGGATGAGCGCTACAGGGTCTTTATTGAAGAGATAAGTGACGGAGTTTACGAAACCGATATCCACGGCAATTTTATCTACTTCAACAATGCCCTCTGCAAGGTTTTCGGATATCCAAGGGGAGAAATCCAACGGCAAAATTTCACCGGATTCATGGATAAAAGCCATGCGAGGATGGCGTATGACGTATTTACTAAAATTTGGGTGACCCATAAAGGGTTTTCAAATGTGATCTGGCAGATTGTTGACAAAGACGGGCAAACCAGAATCATAGAACTGTCAGCGCATGTTGTGAGAAACGAAGAGGGAAAGAAAACCGGGTTTCGCGGCATTGCAAGGGATGTAACTGAAAGATTCAGGATTCAGGAGGCCCTGAGGGAATCGGAAGCTCGCAATCAGCGTCAGTATGAGGCAAGCCGCAGGGCCGAACAACGGGCCATGAAGCTCCTCGACTTTGTCCCATACCCCATGGTTGTCTTTGGGTTGAATGGCAGGGCAAACTATATAAACCCTGCCTTTACTGAGATGTTCGGTTGGACCCTTGATGAGTTGGAAGACAAACATATCCCTTATGTTCCCCCGGATCTCGTGGAGGAAACAGGGAAGGGTATTAAAAGGCTGCTCAAGGAAAAATTTATCCGCCGTTTCGAAACTAAGAGGTTGACTAAAGACGGTCGGGTGCTGGACGTCGCCATTAGGGCTGCTGTGTTTTCAGAGGGAGAAGAAGACGATGATGCTGAATTGGTTATCCTCAGAGACCTTACCCAGGAAAAGAGAGTGGCCCGGAACAACGAGGTCCTTCTCCGCATCAGTACGGCCCTCCCTGCCTATCCTGAATTGGAAGAGCTGTTAGACTACATCAGCGATGAGATTAGAGTTATCATGAACACGGAGGTTGCTCTTGTCATATTACTGGATGAGGAGAGAAGTGAATTTTCTTATGTGGGTGCAGCTCATGCCAATACGGCCACCCAGAAGAGGATAAAGGAATTTCGCTTCCCTGCCGACAAGAGTGTCGCGGGCAAAGTTATCCGCACCGGGGAACCGATTGTTGTTTCCGATACTTCCAAGGAGCCTGATTTCTATCCGGGAGTGGACGAAAAAATCGGGTACATCACAAGAAATATGCTTGAAGTGCCTTTAAGGAGCAGAGATCGAATCATTGGTGTTTTATGCGCCCGCAATAAAAGGGAAGGAGAGTTTGACCAGACAGATGTTGAGATTTTGACGATGATCGCGGGCACCGTTGCCCTTTTCATTGAAAATGCCAGGGTTTCTGAACAACTGAGGGAAGCATACAGGGAAGTCACAAGTTTGAACAAGGCAAAGGAAAAGGTCATCAACCATCTGTCCCATGAATTGAAAACACCTGTTTCAGTTCTCATGGCTTCCTTGAGTCTACTGGAGAGAAAAATTAAAGTGCTCCCGGAAGAGGACTGGAAGCCTGGCATGGAAAGGTCTCAGAGGAATCTGGATCGCATTTTGGATATCCAGCAGCAGGTCGAAGACATTATGCAGGATAGGCCATATAAAACCTATGGGCTTCTCTGTCTATTGTTAGGCGAGTGCACGGATGAACTTGAGGCCCTCACTGCTGATGAGATGGGAGAAGAGTCCGTTGCCGGCCGAATCAGAAAACGGATTGAAGAGATATTTGGTAGAAAGGAAAGTGCGATATCGGAAATCGATCCGGCCAGGTATTTTCGGAAAAGGATCGAGGCGTTGAAGGCTCAGTTTGCCCACCGTGAGGTGGAAATAGTTTCCCATTTGAAAGAGCGGGTGCCATTTATAGGTATTCCATTGGATGTATTACAAAAAGTTGTTGATGGGCTCATAAGGAATGCCATAGAAAACACCCCTGATGAAGGGAAGATAGAAGTAAATGTTAAGAAGAGAGGAAAAGGCATTGAGTTTGTAGTGCATGACTATGGGGTTGGCATCACTGAAGAGAATCAAAAACGTATATTTGAAGGTTTTTTCGTGGCCCGGGACACCGCGGCATATTCCTCCAAAAGGCCATTTGACTTTAACGCCGGGGGCAAAGGAGCAGATCTTTTACGCATGAAGATCTTTTCCGAACGGTACAATTTCAGAATGAATATGACATCTTTTAGATGTAAATTTATACCGGAAGAAAGCGATGTTTGTCGTGGAAGAATCAGCCTGTGTCCCTTTTGCAATGCTAAGGAAGGCTGTTATCATTCGGGCGGGACCGCTTTCACACTTTTCTTCCCCGCTGCCCGGAAAAACAGGCGTTCCCCTAAAGACGAGTAGTAAAGATCATCATTCAGACTACAGGTCATGCAAGTGTATGATCCATTGCCTAAAACCTTTGGCGTGACTGGAGCCAAACACAAAAGACCTTTGTACCTCAACGGGCAATCGTGATGGACTCACATAGAGTCATATCTCCTTCTCTTCATCAATGTGTTTTACGATTAGCGTCAGCCCACGGGCTCCTTCAACCCGCACACGTTCTCCCTTCTCAAGTAGTGGACTACCTTCCATCAATTCAGCCTTCCATAGTTCGCCGCGGACCTGAACATACCCCGAGGGAGCCAGCCGTTCTTTTGCAATGCCTCGCGCGCCGACCATGGAGTTTGCGCCTTGTGGAGTATCCCAGTCGTATGCCCTCCAGACAAAAGGATAGAGAATCGCATCTTTGACCACCCAGATAGCGATGGAACCCCAGGCAACCCATGCGGGAAGATCCGCCCAGCGTTGAACAAAGACCAGGATCAACACCAGCAGAGCCAGCGCGGGTAGCTGGAGTAGTGCGTATCTAACCAGGATTCGAAATGACCTGCGCCGCTGATTCATAATGTTTTAGACTCCGGTTGTTTGAGCTGCAGGAAAATAATAGCCTGCTCCCTGTTTCCCATCCGGAGCAACTTGTGTGCCGATTCACTGCTGTCCGGAATATTTTTGAGTCAAACGTGATGATAGCCACAAAAAGGCACAAAATACACAAAAAAACAATTTACATACTGGAATATCAAATAGTTATGGGCGTCAAAAATATAAATTCTGACTTTTTACAAGACCATCAAGCGTAACTTCCCAAAAAGTTCGGGTGGAGTTTATCCGTAAGGATTTTATAAAAGGCTTACGCCTAAACTCCGAAAGGGTATTAAGCCATCATCATTCGGTCAAGGCCTATATCCTGTTTTTATGCCCAAACTTATTGAGTTACGACATGCAAAAAAGACTTGAAAAAATGGTGTTATGAGAGTAAATCATCTCCAAATGCCATGTTATAATAGTACCATGGTTTAGTATGCAACGTGGGCCATGCAAAATAGTACTCAAATAGAATGTGAAGTTTCGCGGAGTCATTTACCAATGAAAAAAAAGAAAATAAGCGCCCTTCAGACCATAACCAAGGGCCAAATGGAAGCCGAAATCAGCAACGCCCTCATTTCATTTGAAAAAGAGCACATGGGGCGAGGTCCGGTGGAAGCCAGGACACATATTATTCAAGACATTGTGATCATCCGCCTTAAGGGCATTTTGACCCCTGCAGAGACTCACCTGGCAAAAGATGATGAAGGCATTCACCTCATTAAACAGATTCGTGCAAAACTTTTAGAGAAATCCAGGGGGCTCCTGGAGGATATGATTACAGATGTAACAGGATGCACTACAAGGAGTTTTCATACGGACGTTAGTACCCAAACTGGTGAAAGGTTTATAATAATCACCCTGACAGAAGATTTGGAGAGGAAATTTTCCTAAAA